>RFGL01000130.1 GCA_003697015.1 Acidobacteriota bacterium
ATGCTGCTGCTGGCGCTGCCTCTCGCCGCCGGCGCGGCGGGCGGCGGCGGCGACGACGCCTCCGGAGACCATCCCAGCCGGCTCTCCGACGTCGCCTTGCCGCTCCAGCTCGAGGGGTTCCCCGAGCGGCCCAAGCCGCTGCTCGAGCTCGGCGAGCCCTTCCTCGGCACCGGCACCCTGCACCCGGGTCTGAAGCTGCCCACCGGCGCCGTCTGGCAGCCGTCCCTGCTCCTCTTCGGCACCCTGCGCAGCGCGCTCCAGAGCTTCGACGGCCGCCGGCTGCCGGCCGCGGCGCCGGCCGGCGCGGACAGCCGCATCAGCGAGTGGGCGAGCCGCCTCGATCTGTTCTTCAATCTCCAGCTGTCGGGCAGCGAACGGCTGGTGGTGGGCCTGCGCTCCCTCGACCAGGACGGGCGCTTCACCACGTTCTTCTTCGAGCATCCCGACCCGGCCCTGGACGGCAGCTTCGAGGACGAGCTCGATCTGCGGATCGAAACCGTCTTCTTCGAAGGCGACTTCGGCGAGATCTTCCCCCGCCTCGACCGCGGCGACTTCCGCTCGTTCGACCTCGGCTTCGCCGCCGGTCGCCAGCCTCTGGTCTTTCAGGAGGGGATGCTGATCCAGGACGCCGTCGACGCCGTCGGCGTGACCCGCAACAGCCTCCAGCCGCGGGGCACCTCGAACCTACGCGCCACCTTCCTCTACGGCTGGGGCGGCGTCAACCGCGGCGGCCGCGATGCCACCCTCGCCGCCGGCCCGCTGAGCGGCACCAATCCGGTGGATCGCCGGGCCGAGCTCTTCGCCGTCCTCACCTCCACCGATCTGCGGCGGTCGACGGTCGACGTCGATGTCGCCTTCGTCCGTTCCGGCGATCCGCGCGGCGGCGATCTGCTGGTGGCCGGCATCAGCGCGGTGCAGCGCCTCGGCGCCACCAACGCCTCCCTGCGCCTGCTGCGCTCCGCCGCCCGCGGCGGAGAGACCGCCTTCGCCACCGACGGCACCCTCGTCTTCAGCGAGCTGTCGTGGACCCCGCACCACACCCACGACCTGCTCTACCTGACCACCTTCGTCGCCGACGGCGAGTTCTCCTCCGCCGCCCGCGGTCCGGCTGCCGGCGGTCCTCTCGGGCGGGCCGGCATCAACTTCGCGGCGGTCGGCCTGGGCAGCTACGGCGCCCCCCTGTCGAGCCGTGCGCACGACGTCGCCGGCGGTGCCATCGGCTACCAGAAGTTCTTCGCCGGCAGCCGCAAGCAGCTGATCGTCGAGGCCGCCGGGCGTTTCGCCACCGGCGCCGGCGCCGGCGATGCCTTCGCCGTCACGGCGCGGTACCAGAGCGCCATCGGCCGCCGGTTGGTGGTGGTGACCGACGGCTTCGCCGGCCGCCGCGACGGCGCCGGACGAGGCACCATCTACGGCGGCCGCCTGGAGCTGCTGCTCAAGTTCTGAGGCGATGGACGCAGCAGCACGGAAGCCGGATCGGGCATCCCTGGGAGCGGCCGTCACGGCGCTCGCCTTCTGCGCCGCCGTTCCCGCCGCCCCCCAGGAGGCGGCGCCGCGGCCCGACCCGGCCAAGGTGCGGGGGGCCGAAGCGTGCCGGGAATGCCACGTCTCGGAGTACGAGGTGTGGCGCCGCACCCCCCACGCGACGGGGTTCAAGACCCTGCACCGCAAGGCGGCTGCGGAGGCCATCGCCCAGCGCCTCGGCCTGCGCCTGATCAAGCGCCACAGCCCCTGCCTCGGCTGCCACTACACCCCCACCCTGCGCGACGGCGAGGAGCGCGCGCTCTCCGGCGTCTCCTGCGAGTCCTGCCACGGCGCGGCGCGCGATTGGATCGACGTCCACAACGACTACGGCGCCGGCAACGATCACCGCAGCGAGCCGCCGGAGCACCGGGCGTCGCGGATCGCCGGCAGCCGCGCCGCCGGCATGCGGCGCGCGTCGCAGGATCTCTACGCCCTGGCGTCGAGTTGCTTCGGCTGCCACACGGTGCCCGACGAGCGGCTGGTCAACGCCGGCGGTCACGGCACCGGCAGCGCCGACTTCGAGCTCGTCGCCTGGTCGCAGGGGGAGGTGCGGCACAACTTTCTGCACTCGTTCCTCACCGGCGACGGCAGTGCCAACGCCGAGCGGCCGCCGGCCTTCCAGCGGCGGCTCTACGTTCTCGGCCGCGCTCTCGACCTGGAGCACAGCCTGCGCGGCATGGCGGCGGCGAGCGAACGCGGCACCTACGCCAGCGCCATGGGCCGGCGGGTGCGCCTGGCGCGCAACGAGCTGCGGGCGATCGGCCGCCGGGCCGAGCTGCCGGAGATCGAGGCCATGCTGGCGGCGGTGCGTGGGGTGGAGGTGGAGCCGGGCAACCGCGGGCCGCTGCTGGCGGCGGCGGCGGAGGTCGGCCGGGCGGCGCAGCGTTTTCTCGCCGCCCGCGACGGCGGTCGGCTGGCGGCCCTCGATCCCCTGCTCCACGGCGAGGTCGACGGCACGGCCTTCGCCGACGCCGACGGCGGTCCCGCGTCGCCGCCGGCCGCCGCGCCGGAG
>RFGL01000012.1 GCA_003697015.1 Acidobacteriota bacterium
CGATCTGATCATCGCCTTCAACGGCGTCGAATTCGGTTTCGCTAGCGAAATCGAGCTATTGCAAGCCTTCTCCCGGCTTCAGGCAGGTGACGACGTCGAGCTCACCGTCCTGCGCGGCGACGATACATTGACCATCGAGATCGTCGCCGCGCCGATTCCACCGGAGGTCGAAGCCCGGCAAAAGGAGACCTTCGCGTTGCTGGCGCGAAACACGGCGGTCTTCGAAGCGATGGAGTGGATCAATTCGCTGAACGAGGACGGCCGTGAGGTCACCGTAACGGTGAAGCGGTCGAAGAACGGCGAGATCGAGGTCCAAGACGACGGGTTTCCGCCCGTTGTGTCGATCGGGCTGCGCGTTCTCTTCGCTGAGACGGAGCCTTCCAGCCTGGTCGATTCGCTGGCTGCCGGTGAACAGGCGACGTTCAAGTTTTTTGTCGACGACAAGGGGACGCCGCTGATCGATCGCATTCCCTGAAGAGGGCTGAGGGTTATGCTGCTTCAGAGATCAGCATGGGTATGGGTCTGCTGGGTCTTGCTGGCGAGTGCCGGCGATGCCAGGGAGCCGGGGCTTCCCTGCCGCGAGCAGACCGTCAGGGTCGCGCTCTGTGCCGGCTCCGTTTGTCCGGATGGCGGTTCTCGCCAGCGGCAGGAGGCGGCGGGGGGATTCGACGGCGCGGTGGAGCTCGAGGCGAGAAGCGCCGGGGAGCCGGGCACGGCCTGGCGCAAGGCCTGGGAGGTGCGGCCGCCGGCGAGCGTCGAGGTGGAGCTTTGTGGGGACGGTCCGTGGACCTTGGCGGTGCGCGCCGACGCGGCCTGGGCGGCGGAGCGGACGGCGAAGGAAGAGGACCGGCAGGTGCGGATGCACGTCTTCGCGACCGGCGAGGTGAAGGGCGTGGTGGAGAGCGAGGACGCCGCGGCGCCGGCGGCCGTGCGGGCGTCCTTTGCGGCCAGCCCCAGCGTCCACCAAAGAGCGCGGAACGAGGCCGAGCGCGCGGCGCTCGAGGCGCTCGAGGGGGAGACGACCTGCCCGATCGCCGGCGAGGTGATGCGCTGCAAGCTGCCGCGGGCGGTGCTCGATCTGCGCCTCGCCGCCGATGGCTTCATCCCCCACTACCGCTGGGACGTCGAGGTGGTGGAATCGCCGGCGAAGGATCTCGGGGTCTTGCGGTTGCAGCGTGGGTCCTCGGTCGCGGGTTTCGTCGTGGTCGGGGAGGGGGAAGGCGGCGGCGAGGGCGCCCGGGTGCGCCTCGAGCCGGCGGTGCTCGGCTGGGCCGGCGATCCCCGCTCGAGGAAGCGGATCGCCGGCAGAGCGATGGAAGCGACGGCGAATTCGCGCGGTTTCTTCCAGGTTTCGGCCGTGGCGCCGGGCGCCTACCATCTGGTCGTCGACAAGGAGGGATTCATCGAACAGCGGCTTGAAGGAGTGCGGGTAGGGGAGCGGCAGGAGACGTTCCTGGAGCACCCGATCGCCCTCCATCCGCCGCGCGCGATCGAGGCCTTCTTGACCCCGCCGGTCGATCCCTACGGCCGGCCGTGGACGATCGCGCTGAGGAAACCCATCCCCGGCTCGATCGAATCGAGAACCATCGTGGAGAGCGAGGCGGATCTGTCGGGAAGCTGGCGCGCCGGCGGCCTCGCCGACGGCGAGTACGTCATCGAGATCGAGGACCATCGGGATTCGACCTGGCAGCGCCAGGAGCTGACCGTCGCGTCGCCCCTCGAGTCGCTCTTCGTCGACGTGCCGGTGGTCGAGATCGAAGGGGAGATCCGCTTCGGCGACGAGCCGCTCGCCGCGACCATGGCCTGGGGCGGCGCCTTTCGCTCGCCCAGCATCCTGATCACCAGCGACGAGAAGGGCAAGTTCGAAGGCTATTTGCCCGACTACGGCGTCTGGCAGGTGGACCTCGTGTCCGAAGGGGACGAGAGCATCCAATCGGCCGGCAGCGTCGAGGTCAAGCCGCAGCCGGGCCGGCGGCGGGCCAAGGTCGAGATCAGGCTTCCGGATACGGAGATCAGCGGCGAGGTGGTGCGCGGCAACGGCGAGCCGGTTGCCGCCGCTGGCGTGCTGCTGATCCGCGAGGGAGAGAGACGCGCGCGAGGTGCGAATCTCCTGACCGATGAGAAGGGCGAGTTTCGCCTCCGCGGACTGGCGGAAGGCGAATATCTCCTGCGGGCCTATGAGGGAGAGCGTACGTCGGAGTGGTCGGCGATTCACCTGGTGGACGGCATGGATGCGTCCCATTTGCGCTTGGTGCTCGATGCGGTGGTCGAGCTGGAAGGACAGGTCGTGTCGGCGGCGGGGGAGGTACCCGGCTCCCAGGTGATCGCGATCACCTGGGTCGGCGATCCGTCGCTGGCGACGGTCAAGACGGCGACCGGCGGCGCCGACGGCACGTTTCGGTTGAGCGTGCCCGCTTCCAGCCGGGCGGCGGACCTGGTCGTGGTGCCGCCCGGGTTGGCGATGCAATTCCTGCACGTGGCGATCAATGCGGAGCGGCCGGCCCCCCTACTGGTCTATGCCGAGTTGAACGGCGGCACCGTGAGCCTCGGAGCGGACGACCCGCAGGAGTTGCTGGCCGCATTCTTGGTTCATGGCAGCTCTGCCGTCAACGTCAAGACTCTCTTCCAGATCCTCTCGGCCAGCGGCCGGATGAAGTTTGCGGCGGCGGGGGGGCTCGAGGTGGTGGCGGCGAGGCCGGGGGAGTACGCGCTCTGCCGGAGCGTC
The DNA here is from genome assembly GCA_003697015.1 of Acidobacteriota bacterium. Classification (GTDB taxonomy): domain Bacteria; phylum Acidobacteriota; class Thermoanaerobaculia; order Multivoradales; family J023; genus J023. Next base: position 2,726 of record RFGL01000012.1, read on the forward strand.
GTGCGGCCGGCGGACGGGTGCGCCAGCGGCGTTCTGGCGCCCGGCGGCGCGCTCACGCTCCGGCTTCCGGCCCGCTCGGGCAGCGGCGACGCCGCCGGCGCGGAGTAGCGGCGCGCCGCGGGCGGAGAG
>RFGL01000131.1 GCA_003697015.1 Acidobacteriota bacterium
GGCGGCGGCCCGCGCCGGCTCCTCGCCGCGCGCCAGGGCGCAGGCGCAGGCGCCGTTCACGGAGGCGGTGTCGGTGTCGATCAGGAAGATGCGGCTCACGCCTCGGCCGCCGGGGCCTCGGTCGACTCCGCCGGCGGCGCCGACGCGGCCGCGGCCTCTTCCTCCGCCGCCTTGCGCGCTTCCTCCTCGGCGGCGCGGATCATCTCCTGCACGTCCTCGGGAATGGCGAAGTCGAGCTGGTCGCGGCAGAAGGCGCGCCATTCGTCGGTGACCTGGTCGAAGACGACGTGCTCGTCGCGGAAGATGCCGTCGGTGACGATGTAATCCTCGTGCAGAAAGAGGATGTCGTCGTCCGCCAGCGCGGTGCGCGGCTCCGGCGGCTGATCGGGATCGTCCGCTTCCGGCTGCGCGAGGTTGTCGAGATCGGGCTTCCAGCCCGCGAAGGCCGCCAGCTGGCGGACTTCGTAGGCCTTGCAGTAGTTGGACATCTCAGCCATCCCTGGCTCCTCTCCGGCTCTTTGCTCGTCGGTGCGCGGCGCACGCGTCGGCCGCGGCGTCCCCCCGCGCGGCTGGGAGCACCAACGCTATACCATCCGTCGGAGCGGCGGCAAGCCGTCCGCGGCCCCCGGAGGCCCTGGCGGGCGGGGCCGCGACGCGGTACGGTACGAGCGCTGATGGACGCCGGTGAGACCACCCTGGTCGCTACCTTGACCACCGCGCCGAGCGACGCCGAGCTGGCGTCGCTCGCCGGCCTCGGCGTGGGCTGGCTCGAGGTGCGGGCCGATCTGCTCGGCGACCTCGACCCCGCGCCCTTGCGGCGCCGCTTCGCCGGCCGCCTGCTCTACACCCTGCGCAGTCGCGACGAGGGCGGCGCGTTCGCCGGCGGGGAGGCGGAGCGCGGCCGGCGGCTGGCGGCGGCGGCGGCGGCGGGCTACGACCTCGTCGACCTGGAGGTGGAGCGCGACTGCCGCACCCGGGTGCTCGCCGCCGTGCCGCCGTCGCGCCGCCTGCTCTCCTGGCACGGCGCGATCGGCGACGCCGGCGAGCTGGAACGGCGCTTCGCCGACCTCACCCGCCACCGGGCGCGGTACTACAAGCTCATCCCCTTCGCCCGGCGCCTCAGCGACGGCCTCGCCGTGCTGCGCCTGCTGCGCGCCGTCGCCCGCCGCGACGCGGTGATCTTCGCCGCCGGCGACGCCGGCGCCTGGACCCGGCCGCTGGCGCCGCGCTTCGGCTGTCCGCTGATCTACGGCAGCCTGGGGCAGGTGCCCGGGGCGCCGGGCCAGCTGTCGGTCGGCCGCCTGGCGCGCGACTACGGCCTGCCGCAGCTGCCGCCGGTCGAACGGCTCTACGGCATCGCCGGCAATCCGGTATTGCACTCCCTGTCGCCGCGCCTGCACAACGGCGCCTACCGCGCCCTCGACCTGGCGGCTCTCTACCTGCCCTTCCACGTCGAGTCCTTCGCCGACTTCTGGCTCGAGGTGGTCGAGAGCGGCGAGCTGGAGGACTTGGGCTTGCCCCTGGCCGGCCTGTCGGTGACCGCTCCGCACAAGGAGGTGGCGCTGGCGGTCGCCAGCGTGGCGAGCCCGCGGGCGGAACGCGTCGGCGCGGCCAATACCCTGGTGCGGGCGGACGGCTCGTGGGCGGCGGAGACCACCGACCCGGAGGGTGCGTCGGCGGCCCTGGCGCGGGCCGGGATCGAGCTCGCCGGCGCCGCGGCGGCGGTGGTGGGCTGCGGCGGCGCCGGCCGGGCGGCGGCCTACGGCCTCAGGCTGGCGGGCGCCCGCGTCGCCCTGGTCAACCGCAGCGAGGAGCGCGGCCGGGCGGCGGCGAAGGAGCTCGCTCTGCCCTTCGTACCGCTGGCGGACTTCGATCCCGGCCGCTATGCGGTGGTGGTCCACGCCACCAGCCTCGGCCACCGGCCGGACGACCCCCTGCCCTTCGACGTCGCCGCCCTGGCACCGGAGGCGGCGGTCCTCGATCTGGTCTACGGCGAGCACCCCACCCCCCTGCAGGCGGCCGTCGAGCAGCGCGGCCTGCGCTTCGTCGGCGGCCGCGAGGTGCTGCTCTTCCAGGCGTTGGAGCAGTTCCGCCTGATGACCGGCCGGGCCCTGGACGAGGACCTGGCCCGCCGCCTGCTCGACCGGGGGTGATCCCTCCGCCGGGCGCGCCGGCGCCGCCTCGCGCCGCCAGCCCCCTCAGCATCGCGCGGGCGCGCTGACCCCGGATCGGGTTGCTGCCGCGACCCGAGGCGTCCGGTGCGCTGCTTCTTTGCGCTGCTTCCTGGGGATGGGCGCCGCGGCCGGCCGGGGGGCGCCGGCAGCGGGCCGGGGCGGCGGCCCCCCGCGGCGACCTCGCCGTCGCTCGGGGGGCCGCGTCGGGCTCAGAAGTCGAGCCCGAGCCGGACGTACCACTGGCCGCCGTTGAAGCCGAACGGCGAGGTCAGGGAGTGGAAGACGCCGAGGAATTGGAGCACCGGATCCTGCTCCGGATCCGGCAGCGTATCGAAGATGTTCTCGCCGCCGATGGCGACGCCGTAGTGGTCGGCGAATTTCCACCGCACCTCGAGGTCGAAGAGGATCTCCGAACCGTAGGTCGACGCGTCGCTGGCGTCGCCGGGGCTGAACAGCCCGCCGGTGGACTTCCAGCTGCCGTAGCGGTTGGCCCGGATGTAGCCCGCGAATCTCTTGCCGGAGTCGTAGTTCACCGTCAGATTCGACCGGTGCTTGGGAACCTGATTCTCCAGGTCGAAGACCCGCGACTCGTTGATCGTGCCCGGCGCCACGTTCGACACTTCCTGCTTGTTGTAGTTGTGGCGGAAATCGACCGTCAACAAGCCGTCGGCGATCTGAAAATGCTTGACCACCGCCACGTCGACGCCGGTGATGTCGGAATCGAAGGCATTGCTGAAGAAATTGGCCAGACTGTTGACGAGCAGCTCGGGGTTGGCGACCCCGGCGTCCCTCAGCCTGGGGACGTCGTCGGCGGTGATGGTGTTGTTCTGCAGCGCCAGTCGGTTCTCGATCTCGATGTCGTAGACGTCGAGGGTCACGCTGGTGCTGGGGGACGGCTTGGCCACGAAGCCGACGGTGAAGCTCGTCGAGTCCTCGGGCTCGAGGGGGACGGAGCCCAGGGCCCGGGCGACGGGGTGATCGACCGGGTACACCCCGCTGGGGATCAGGTTGCCTTGCGAATCGGCGCTGGTGGTCACGTTGAGGGTGTTGACCTGCCCCGGGGTCGGTGCCCGGAAGCCGGTGTTGGCGGTGCCGCGCAGGGCGAACTGGTCGCTCACCTCGAAGCGGGCGGAGAGCTTCCAGTCGAAGGTCGAGCCGAAGACGTCGTAGTCCTCATAGCGCAGCGCGATGCCGCCCGAGAAGCGGTCGCTGAGGTCGGCCTCCACGTCGAGGTAGGTGGCGAAGCTCTCGCTGCTGAAACGGCCGGCGGACTCGATCGGGAAGCCCTGGAAGCCGTCGGAGCCGAGGCCGAAGATCGCCGCCGTGGGGCCGACCTCGCGCGACGCCGGATCGCCGGCGCCGATCTTGTAGGTCTCGTCGCGGTACTCGAAGCCGAAGGCGAGGTTGAGCGGCGAGGCCAGCGAGCCGACGTCGAAGAGCTTGACGAAATCGGCGTTGATGCTCGATTCCTCCTGGGTCAGGGTGCCGGGCCGGAACTCGGTCGGCGACAGCGCGCCGAGGCTCGGGTTGATGCTCTCCGAGAGGGTGTACTCGACCTCGTTTTCCGCCACCCGGCCGCGGACGTCCCAGCGCAGGCCGCCGCCCGTCCCGCCCTTGGCGCCGAAGACCCACGCCAGATCGGTGATGTTGGCGCCGAAGTTCGGGTTGTAGCCGCCGGGGAAGCGGGTGAAGATGGGATTGCGCAGGACGAAACCGCTGGGGCTCGACGGATCCGCGACCAGGAAGTCGGCCGGGTTGAGCCCCCGGGCGATGATGTCGTCGACCAGCGATTGCGGTGCGGGATCGGGGAGGAAGTCGCCGTCGAGGTCCTGCTGCAGGGTGCTGCGGGCGGTGAACATGTGCACCGGGTCGAGCACCGGCCCGCGGTAGAAGAAGTCCGAGACCGTCTCGTTGTCCGCATAGCTGACGAAGGAGTAGATCTCGGCGGAATCGCTGACGTCGATGCCGAAGTTGACGAACGCCTTCCACACCTCCACGTCGGGATCGCCCCAGCGCTGGCCGAGGCCGTTCAGGGGCGTCTGGTCGGCGCCGACGATGCTGGCGACGAAGGCCGCATCCGGGCGGGCGACGCCGCGCGAGGTCTTGTCCGAGGTCGAATACTCGAAGGAGGCGTTGAGGAAACCCGTCTCCCCCACGCCGAAGCCCGCGTTGCCGCTGACCGTGGTGCGCGCCCCGTCCCCTTCGTAGTACTCGCCGGACTGGACGGAGAGGGAGCGACCGTCCGGGGCGTCCTTCAGGATCACGTTGACCACCCCGGCGATCGCATCCGATCCGTACTGCGCCGAAGCGCCGTCCCGCAGCACCTCGATCCGCTCGATGGCGGCCGCCGGCAGGGTGGAGAAGTCCACCGCCTGGGACCCCTGATTGACCGTACCCAACGGCGCCAGCTGCAGGTTGACCAGGGCCGAACGATGGCGTCGCGTGCCGTTGACCAATACCAGGGTGTGATCCGGCGACAGGTTGCGCAGGGTCACCGGACGGATGAAGGCCGTGCCGTCGGCGATCGGGAAGCGCTGGGTGTTGAAGGAGGGGGCAATCCTGCTGATGCCGTCGGTGAGGTCGAAGTTCGCCTGATCGGCGATCAGCTCGGCGGGCAGCACGTCGATCGGCGACAGGGTCTCGGTGGGCACGAGGCCTTCCTTGCGCGTGCCGGTGACGATGATCTCTTCGCTGAACGGCTCCTCGGCGACCGGCTCTTGCGCCGCTTCGGCAGCCTGTTCGGAGGCATCGCTGTCGTCGGCCTCCTGGGCGATGGCCGGCAAGCCGGCGGTCACGACCGCCAGCGCCATGCCGCTCAAGACAAATCTTGTCATGCTCACAAACCGCATCATCGGTGCCTCCTCCTAGAGGTTCAAATGGGGGAGCCTAGTATCTACCATCGCCCCCGCCCCGTCAACGGCGGCGCGCCCGCTCCGCCGGCGGCTGCCCACCTCTCCCGCAGGCGCTCGGAACCGCCAGCCGCGGAATCGCCAGCCGCGGAGTTGATCCACCGGCTTCGGATTCGGGACGTTCCTCTAGGCAGGTGGCGCTGAGAGGCTTCCACGAGGCTCCTCACGCCGCATCGACCCACGCCGTCGATCGGACGCCGGGCTGCGGCCCGCACGGGCGGCGTGCGCTCCGATCCAAACGCGATGCATGGAGGAAGAACGCGATGAGAATGCCCAACCCCCACGACCTCGGCAATGCCCGCCTCCCCCTGGCCCTGACCGCGCTCGCCGCCCTCTTGGCGGCGCTCGTCGCCGGCCCGGCCGCGGGACAGGACCCCAGCGGCGGCCTGACCCCGGATAGGCTGGTCGCCAGGCCGATCGAACCGGTGTGCCCGCTGGTCGTGCCGCCGGCGCCGAGCGGCGTCACCGACCGCCCGAACACCGATTTTCAAACCCCCTTCCCGGAGTACTTCTTCCTGCACTCGTCGACCCATCTGCAGGGCCAACCGTCGACGGAGAAGCATGCTCCGGGCCTCTTCTGGACGCCGCCCGGCGGCCTGAGCGACTTCCGCAGCCTGGTGGTGGTCAACAACACCAGCCGGACGCAGACGGCGAACGTCAACGTCCAGTTCTTCGACCAGCTCGGCACCCCCCTGGGGGCACCGTTCACCGCCGCGCTGCCGCCGGAGGGCAGCGTCGACGTCTCCGCCGTCACCCTCTTCACCAGCCCCCTGAGCCAGACTCCGGGCCTGGGTTCGGCCCTGATCACCTCCGACCAGCCGGTGGTGGGCGCCACCATCCACCATGCCTACGGCATCCCGGGCTCGATCTGCGATCCCGATCCCTTCACCCCCGGCGCCGCCTCGATGCAGCAGCTGCAGGTGCGCCAGGACGACAAGACCACCGTCCGCTTCGGCCCGATTCCGATCTCCAACCAGGCACCGCACGACTTCCTGAACGGCATCCTGCCCCTGGTCTGGGTACGCAACCCCACCACCCAGGTCAACAACGTCCAGCTGACCTACACCTCGAATACCGGCCTCCAGATCGGCCCGATCAACGTCACCTTGCAGCCCAACGGCTCGCAGCTCGATCTGTCGATCGTCAACGCCGCGCTGGCGATCTACGCCGGCACCGCGCCGTTCAATGCCTACTACATCGTCGAGGCGACGTCCCTGAGCGGCTTGCCCCTGGTCGGCGAGGTCATCCTCACCGACTTCTACGGCCCGGCCAATCCCGACGGCTCGCTCAGTTTCGGCGGCCGCTTCCGCATGGGCTCGGCGATGATGGCGAATACGGAGAAGAGGACCCTGGTCAGTCCCGAGCTCACCTACCAGGTCGGGGATCCGTCGGTCGTCACCCTGATCGGCATCTGGAATCCGACGGCGGCGGACGTCGGGCCGGTCACCATCCGCTACTACGACCGCAACGGCAACGTCCTCGCCACCGGCACCCTGGCCAGCCTGCCCGCGGGGGCGCCGGCGGTGATCGGCCCGGGCATGCCGTCGTCGCCCAACTACCCGGCGAACGTCTTCGACGGCTGGGTCCAGATCACCGCCTGCAAGAAAGGGTTGATCGGCTGGACCATGCGGCAGACCGAGGGTAGCGGCTTCCGCAAGGTCTTCGGCGAGACCCTGCACGGTACCAACGGCCAGGAGCCGGGGAGCGGCTACGCGGTCAACGTCGCCGGCCTCGATCTGACCCGCAAGCTGAAGCCGGTGAGCCAGGTCTTCGAGGACGACGACGGCTTCTGGTGGCCGGCGACGGAGAGCTTCGTCAACGACTCGACCGCCAACGTCGGCACCTACTTCTACCGATTCTTCGACTTCACCACCGCCGCCGGCTACGGCGCGCCGATGTTCAACGGCGTGCGCTACGCCAACACCTCCTTCACCTACGAGGACGAGCTGGTGGTGACGCCGTTTGATCCGGTGCTGGTGTCGAGCGCCGTCGATCACACCAACGGGGTGATCAAGGGCATCGGGGTGATCGGGGATCCGCTCGTCGAGTGGCTCTTCACCGACGGCAACTTCGTCCCGCCGCCCACCTGCACGCCCTCCCCCTGAGCCGTTCCGGCGGTCCCGCGGGCGCGGCGCCACGGCGCCGCGCCTTTTCGCGGCCGGCGCCGGCCGCCCCGACCTCGCCCCCCAGGCGGCTCAGCCGCCGGCCGCCGGCGCCCGCGACACGTACTCGGTGCCGAGCATGCGCCGGAACTTGCCGGAGGCGACCGGCTTGACGCAGTGAAAAAAAGGTGCCGCGGGATCGAAGATCATGCAGGTATTCCCGGCTGGGGATCCGCCCTCAACCGCCGGGGCTGACCTGAACCTCGAGGCCGTCCGGGTCGTCGAAGTAGACCCGGTTCTCGCGCCGCCGCGGCGCCAGACCGGCCGCCTCGAGACGGGCGACGGCATCGTCGGGCCGGAAGCCCTCGACGGCGAAGGAGAAGTGGTCGAGCCCCGGGCGCGGGCCCCGGAAGAGGGCGAGGAAGTCGTCGCCGCAGTCGAGAAAGCAGAGATCCGCGCTGCAGCGGGTCGCCGCCAACCCCAGGTGCCGTTCGTAGAAGCGGCGCGAGCGGTCGACGTCGGTGACCCTCAGGGCCAGGTGGTCGATGCCGGTTGCACGGAACGTGTGCTCGTCATCGCCTCGCCCGGCGGCCGGCCGCGCGCCGACCGCCAGCGCCGCCGCGGCCGCCGCCAGGTGGCGCACCAGCTGGCGGCGGCTCAGCCGGCCGCTCTCGAAGTCCTCGACCAGTCTCTCGATCTGTTCGTCCATGGTGGATCGTCCTTTGCCGTTGCGGCGTGTGCGGACGCGACCTACGGCGGCGCCGCCGGCCGCCGCATCGCCGGGGATGAAGGGAGATCATGATACCTCTTCCCGTTCCCCTGCGCTGAGCGGTGAGACGATCGGCGCGTGCCTGGCGCGTTACCTATCGAGGGAAGGATCGGAACGTTCCGATCTCCTCAATCCACCGGAGATCCCTCTCGGGCACTCCCCACCCGTCTCAGGAGATTCCCCATGAACAAGCATGCCACTCGATGTCCTTCGTTACAAGCCGGCGCGGTCGCCTGTCTGGTCGTCGCGGCGCTCGGCTTGCTGTGGACGGCCGCCCCCGACGCCGCGGGCGCCGTGCCACTCTGCGATGGCGGCAAGGTGATCTGGCAAGGAGACGAGGCCGTGGGCTGCGTCTTTACCCGATTCGGCGAGGCGGAGAAGGCCATGTGCAAGGGCGCGCAGGTTCTGTCGCCGACGGCTGAACTTCCGGGCCGATGTTGGGTATGCGTCGTCAAGAAATACGTTCCGGCGATCAAGGATCCGCGGCAGTGGCGTCTCTTCACCGTCGGCGTCAAACGGAGCGGCGCGAAGCGGGCAAGTTTTGCCTGTTTGAGGCCGAGTCTGCACAATCAGCAGCCATACGAATCGATCGGCGAACCGACCCACTACGTGCGATGGACCCGCTGGTTGAATCGAGACGGCCCGAGCGGCAGCGGCGACTTCGAGACCTTGAGGGATCATCGCCGGGAGTCGCCGCGGGAGGTTTGCGAAAAGCCGATCAACATCGAATGCAGGGTCAAGGGAAGTGGTGTCGTCGTCAAGACGGGCGTCTTGCCCGACGGGGTTGTCTTTACCTGCGACAAGAGGGTCGGCGGCGTATGTGACAACCGAAAGCAGAAACGGGGGGTGCGATGCCGCGACTATGAAGTGCGCTTCGCCTGTGCGGAAACGCTGAGACGCGATCCCTAGCGAGGCTTCGCCCGCCGCTCCCCGCGGCGGGCGGGGTGAGAAGGGCCGGCAGGCCCGCGGCCCTTCCAGCTCCGCGCCATGCCGGATCTTGTCGCTCTTGACGAGTGCGTCGCTTCAGGCTAAACTGACGCAACCCTTTCGGGAGAGGACCTGCCGCCTGGCGAGGCCCGGTGGCGTTTTTCTTTCCTGTACAAGAGTCCGTCGCAGAACGCGTAGAGAGCTCGGCTGAGGAAGAGCTTCAAACATAGGTCGGGCAGACGGAGCTGAACGCACCGCCATGTCAAAGTCGACCAAGAAGCCGTCGCTTCGCCGAGCCGCGACGTTGGTGCGAGAGCTCAGCGCGGCATGGAAGGCCAACCCGGATCTCGAGCCCGAGCTCGGGCGGCCGGCCACCGCAGAGCGCATCGCCGAGACCGAGAGGCGTCTCGGGGTCGAACTCCCGCGGGCGCTCGTCCATCTCTACTCCGCTCACGACGGGACCGGTTACGGCTCGATCGACGGGTACCATCGACTGCTCTCGCTCGATGAGCTGGTCCAGGCCAAGGCGGCCTTGGACGATCTCCAGTCGAGCGGTCACTTCGACCACTGGCGCGCGGGTGAATGGTGGAACCTCGCATGGGTTCCGTTCCTCGACTTCGAGGGCAACCACCTCTGCGTGGACACGTCCACCGAGGAGATCGTCGAGTTCCTCACCCACGATGGGAAGCGCACGCGGCTCTATCCCTCCGCCCATGTTTGGCTCGCGGCGCTGGCTGAGGTCACGGCTCTCGCTCGCCGCGCCGACAACCCAGAAGACGTCATGCGCTCATCACGCACCGCGGCGCGGGTACGAAAGAAGTTGGCACCCGGCTATCCCGTGTACCGCCGAGCACGCAAGCGCCCCAAGACCCGAGCGCCGAAGGGCCTGGAGGTTCACTATCAAGCGTTCGAGCGCGACGCCTACCACTGGACCATCATGCGCGCGGGGGCCTTCGTTCAGACGTACTACGGCCGCGCCTATTCCGCGCAACTCTCGCGCAAGCCTTTCGCCACGGAAGCGCAGGCCGAGGCCTTCGTACTCAAGGCCATCAAGGCCAAGCTCAAGGCGGGCTACTCCCCCAAGGCGCCCATGAGGACCACGCGTGAGGATGTGCACGGGATCCTCGAGCCTGCCGCCCGCCACATGAAGTCTCTGCCCGCGCCAAGGTAGCGCAGCCGCTGCCCGACAAGGGGTTGCAGCAGACAGTCCAATCGTCTACGCCGCCGCCCGCTTCGACGTCGAGGCCTTCGGCGGCGGCATCGCCGGCTTCGTCCTCGACGACGCCGCCGGCCCGGCCGGGAACGGCAAGCCCGCGGCCGCCGGCAACGGCGACGCCCCGGCCCCGGCCAAGGCCGGCAAGAAGGCCAAGGGCGGCGGCAAGTGAGAAGGCGCCGGCGTCGGGCACGCGGGGGCGGTCCTCGACGGGCCGCCCCCGCTGCGTTGGGCCGGCGGCCGGCGCGGGCAGGGGATCCGTACCCGGTTTCGGGTACATGTGGGGCGGCGAGCAATCTGTGGCCTGCTTCGGCTACACGAAGGCGGGCAAGCAATCCGTAGCCGGTTTCGGGGACACGAGCGCGCCCCGCGGCGGGCCGTCCTCCGCGCCTGGTGGCGGCGCCCGGGCCGCGGCGGGCGCGCGGCGCCGTGGCCGCGTGGTGGATGAACCCTCCAAGCCCCGATCCACCTTCCCGGGCAGTGGCCCTGCCGCCCGGGGTGGATCGGCCCTTCCAGGGGCGTCCCAGGGCCTCATACCAGCCGATCCCAGGGCCGGCCGGCGTCCACCCGGCGGGGGCCACCGCGCGCCACCCGGGGGCGCGACGATGCCCGCGAGATTCCGCGAAAAATCCGCCGTGGGCTGGTTGACCAAGCGTCGCGATCCGACGTACTGGTACTCCACGATGAACGCCACGCCCGACGTCAGGAGGACCACCA
>RFGL01000132.1 GCA_003697015.1 Acidobacteriota bacterium
ATTGCCAAGGGCACCACCCGCGACCGGCCGGCGAGCTCCGGCCGGTCGCCGACCAGGCTGCGCCGGTCGCGCTCGCAGACCAGCACCGCCCGCCTCGCCCGCGCCACCAGCCGCCGATCCCAGCGGCGCATGCGCCAGGCTTCCCAGCGCCACAGGGGCGCCAGCCAGGGTTGGCGCTCGGCGCGCCGGCGCATGTTGAGCGCCAGGTCGTCGATCAGATCGACCACCACCGGACGCCCCGCCACCGCCGGCAGCACGTCCCCCAGGCGCGACAGCACTACCACCACCACCTCCGCCCGCCAGCTCTCCGCCCGCCGGGCGACGGCGCGGTGGAAGGCGCCCTGGCGGTGGAGCGCCACCTGCAGCGGCCGCCGCCAGCCGCCGGCGACGAGCGCCGCCGCCGCCGCCCGGGAGGAGATCGCCACCTCGTCGTAGTCGATTCCCGGCGGCGGGACGGCGGCGGCTTGCGACGGCCAGCGCTGCGCCACCACCGACACCGGATGGCGCTCGGCCAGGGCGGCGATCAGGCCCGCGGCGCGCAGCTGGTAGCCCCGTCGCGCCGGCCACGGCGGCGCCGGGGTGGCGAAGAGGATGCGCATGGCCGCCGGCAGCGGGCTCACCCCCTCCTCTGCCGCCGCACGCTCTCCTGGTAGGCCCTGAGCACCTCGTCCGGCGGGCCTTCGCACACCGACTTGCCGTGGTGGATCCACACCGCCCGGTCGCACAGCTGGCGGATCTCCCGCGTGTTGTGCGACACCAGCACCACCGTCTTGTCGGAGCGCATCTTCTGGCGCATCACCTTGCGCGACTTGCGGATGAAGTCGGCGTCGCCGACGCCGAATACCTCGTCGATCAGCAGCACGTCGGGATCGACGTGGACGGCGACCGAGAAGCCCAGCCGCGCCCGCATGCCCGCCGAGTAGGTGCCGAGGGGCTCGTCGAACAATTCCTCGAGCTCGGCGAAGGCGACGATGTCGGCCATCTTGTCGTCGATCTCGCGCCGCTTCATGCCCAGCAGGAGACCGCTCAGGATGGCGTTCTCCCGCCCCGACAGATAGGGCACGAAGCCCACCTGCAGCGACAGCAGGGCGGCGCGGTAGCCGTGGTTGATCATCGTGCCGCGGTCCGGCTTGAGGATGCCGGTGAGCACCTTGAGCAGCGACGTCTTGCCCGCCCCGTTGCGCCCGATCACCCCCAGGGTCTCGCCCTTGTAGAGGGTCAGGGAGACGTCGTGCAGGGCCCACATGCGGGTGGGTTTGCGGTCGAAGAGACCGCCCTGCCGGTTGTAGAAGACGCCGACGTTCTCGAGCCGCAGAACCTCCTGATGGCGGCCGGCCGGCGGCGCGGTGGGGGAGGGGGCGGTCGCGCTCATCGATTGGCCAGCTTGGGGTAGGTGTAGTCGAAGCGGTGGATCAGCAGCGCCCCCAGGGCGCAGAGGGCGAGCGCCAGGACGGTGACGATCGACAGCCAGGCGAAGGAAGGCCAGACGCCGTCGAGCAGGATGTGGCGGTAGGCTTCGATGACCGAGGTCATCGGGTTGAGGCGGAAGTACCACTGGGCGTCGGCCGACAGCGCCCCGACGTCGTAGAAGATGCCCGACAGGAAGAGCCACACCCGGACCAGGTTCTCCAGCACCACCCGGAGATCGGGGATGAAGGGGGTGATGCCCGCCGCGATCAGGGTCACCCCGATCACCAGCAGGCCCTGGACGAGGAGGACCAGGGGCAGGGCGAGGTAGGACCAGCCGAGAGGGAAGCCGGAGATGCGGACGAAGACCAGCAGCACGGCGAAGACCACCAGGAATTTGAACGTATCGGTGAGGAAGGCCACGATCGGGAAGAGGACCTTGGGCAGGTAGACCTGCTGCATCAGGTTGTCGGCGAAGAGGATCGAGCCCGAGCCGTGGACCAGGGTGGTGCTCAGCCAGCGCCAGGGCACCAGGCCGGTGAAGAGGAAGGCGACGTAGTTCTCGGTGCCGCGGTCGAGGATCAGCTCGAAGACGATGTAGTAGACTCCGAGGCTGAGCAGAGGCTCGGCGATCCACCACAGGAATCCGACGTAGGTGCGGGCCGACTCCGCCCGCAGGTCGGCATAGGTCTTGAAGATCGCCAACCCCATCCAGCGATCGAGCTCGGCAGTGAGAGGCGACGCCATCGGAGGAGGTCGGAGCTGGTTGATCGTCGGGTGAGCGCTGGGGCCTGGCGGTCGTCGAGCAGCGGGTGAGCGCGCCGGGCAGCCCCGTGCGAGGGCGCCCCCGGGCGCGGCCGCGGGCGGCGAGTATATAGCATGCGACCCAGACTGCGCCAAGCTCTCGCCGCGGCCAGGCGGCGCCTGGCTCCGCCCCGCAGCCGGCGCGAGGCCTGGCTGCAGCGCTGGCTGATCGAGCCCCTGCGCGGGATCCGCCGGCCGGCGCCGCGGCGCCGCGGCCGGCCGGCGGACGCCGCGCTGCCGCGTCTTCTCTTCGTCTTGCAGGACGCCGAGGGCGGCGTGCAGGAGACCCACCGCGACCTGATGGCCGCCCTCCACGGGAACTTCGCCTGCCTGGTGCTCAGCGGCAGCCTCCACCGCCTGCGCCTGGCGCGCTACGACGGCGGGGGGGGCGAGCTCGAGATCCTGCGGACCTGGTGGCTGCGGCGCTCCTGGAGCCAGCGCCGCTTCCGCCACCCCGAGCACCGTGAGATCTACCGCCGGGTGCTGGCTGAAGCGGCCCCGGACGTGGTGCACGTCCGCCACCTCCTCGGCCACAGCCTGGACCTCTTCGACCTGTGCCGCGAGCGCCGGCTGCCGCTGGTGCTCTCCGTCCACGACTTCTACCTCGCCTGCCCGAGCGTCCACCTGCTCGACGGCGAGGGCAGGTACTGCGGCGGGCGCTGCACCCCGAGCCGCGGCCAGTGCCGGCTGCCGATCGCCTGGCTCGACGATCTGCCGGTGCTCAAGGAGGGCCACCTCGAAGCCTGGCGGCGGGCGATCGCCGGCGTGCTGTCCGGCGTCGACGGATTCGTCACCACCTCGGAAGGGGCCCGCCGGCTGTTCTGCCGGATCTACCCGCAGGTACCGCCGGAGGCGGTGCAGGTGATCGAGCACGGCCGCGACTTCGCCCCCTGCCCGCCGGTGGCGGTGCCGCCCGCCGCCGGCGGCCGGGTGCGCCTCCTCGCCCCGGGCAATCTGGCGTACCACAAGGGCTCGGACGTCCTCCGGCGGTTGATCGAGCTCGACCGCGCCGCCGCCGATCGCCTCGAGCTGCACGTCCTCGGCCGGGCGCCGGCGGAGCTCGCCGCGGTCGCCGTCTGCCACGGCCCCTACAAGCGCGACGCCTTCGCCGAGCGGGCGCGGGCCATCGCCCCGAGCTTCGCCATCCTCGTCTCCCTCTGGCCCGAGACCTACTGCCACACCCTGAGCGAGGCGTGGTCCGTCGGCCTGCCGGCCCTGGTTTCCGACCTCGGCGCGCTGCGCGAGCGCCTGCTGGCCCACGGCGGTGGCTGGCTGCTGCCGGCCGGCGACGTCGAGGCGTCCTACCGGCGCATCCTCGAGATCCTCGACGACGGCGAGGCCTACCGCCGGCAGCAGGCCCTGGCCCACGTCCGCGATCTGCCGTCGGTGGCGGCGATGGGGCGGGCCTACGCCGCGATCTACCGCCGGCTCCTGCACCGCCGCGGGGAGGCGGGCCCGGCAGCCGCCACCGGCGCGCCGCAGCCGCTCGCGGCGGCCGACCTCTGAGGCGGTGCGGCGTCCCGGGAGAGCTCCGATGCAGATCGTCGTCCTCGGCATGCACCGCTCCGGCACCTCGATGGTCACCGGCTTGATCCACCGGATGGGGGCCTACTTCGGATCCGAGGACAGCGCCACCGGCGCCAGCGCCGAGAACGCCAAGGGCTTCTGGGAGCGGCGCGACGTACGCGATCTGAACGACGCCCTGCTGTGGTCCGCCGGCTGCGACTGGCACGAGGTCAGCCGCTTCCGCCCCGGCGCCGTGCCGGCCCGCGCCCGCCGGCGCTTCGACGCCGCCGCCCGGCGCCTGATCGGGGGGCTCGACGCCCACCGGCCGTGGGTGATCAAGGAGCCCCGCCTGTGCCTGCTCTTTCCCCTCTGGAGGCCCCTCCTCGAGGCGCCGGCGTGCGTCCTGGTCTATCGCTGCCCGCTGGCGGTCGCCCGCTCGCTGGCGAAACGCAACGGCTTCCCCCTCCCCTTCGGCATCGCCCTCTGGGAGCGCTACGTGCGCGACGCCCTGAGCGCCAGCGCCGGCCTGCCGCGGCTCCTGGTCGGCTACGAGGAGGTCCTCGCCGATCCGGTGACCGCCTGCCGGCGCCTCCGCCGGCGCCTCGCCGGCCTGGGGGTGGAGGGCCTGCGGGATCCGGGGCGGGAGGAGATCCTGCGCTTCGCCGACCCCAGCCTCCAGCACCACCGCGACGCCGGCGGGCGGCGGCAGGAGCTGCTCAACCCGGAGCAGCTGCGGCTGTTCCAGGCCCTCGAGGACGGCACCGCCCTGGACTGGGAGGACGGCGGCGCGACGTCGGCGGAGGCGCGGCGGATCCTCGCTCGGGAGGAGGGGAGAGGCGGTGGCCCGCGGGCCGCCGACTCCGCCCCCGAGAGCGAGCCGCCGGCGACCGAGGTCGAGCGCCTCTACGCCTGGATCGACAAGTTGGAGGAGGCCTACCGGCGCCAGACCGAGCGCTATCGCGCGCTGGAGGAGGCCTACCGGCAGCGCCAGGCCGAGCACCGGCTGGCGGAAGCCCTGGTGCAGTCCTTGCCCTGGCGGGTGGCGCGCAAGGCGTACGCGCTGGGGCGCGCGGCGCTCGCGGCGATGAGGAGGGGGCGGTGAGGGAAGGGATCACCATCGTCGTGCCGATCTACAACGCCTTCGAGGTCACCCTGGCGTGCCTCGACAGCGTGGTGCGTCATACCGCCGGCGCCTACCGCCTGCTGCTCCTCGACGACGCCAGCAGCGATCCCCGGATGTGGCCGGCCCTGTGCCGCGCCGCCGCCGAGCACCCGCAGGTCGAGGCCTTGCGCAACCCCCGCAACCTCGGCTACACCGCGACCATCAACCGCGGTTGCGAGCTCGCCGGCGGCGACGACGTGGTGCTGCTCAACAGCGACGCCGAGGTAAGCCCGGGGTGGCTCGACAAGCTGCGCGCCACCGCCGCGAGCCGGCTGCGGGTCGCCACCGTCACCCCCCTGTCCAACGCCGCCGGCGCCTTCTCCGTACCGCGTCGCCACCGGGTCAATCCCCTGCCGCCGGGCATGTCGGTCGAGGAGATGGCGCGCCTGGTCGAAGCGTGCTCCGAGCGGCTCTACCCCGAGGTGCCGACCGGCAACGGCTTCTGCCTGCTGGTGCGCCGCCGGGCCCTCGACGAGGTCGGGCTCTTCGACGCCGCCGCCTTTCCCCGCGGCGTCGGCGAGGAAAACGATTTCTGCATGCGCGCCCGCGCCCGGGGCTTCGTCCACCTGATCGACGACGCCACCTTCGTCTTCCACCACCGGAGCGCGTCCTTGACCTGGCGCAAGCGCTGGCTGCTGCTGCGGGCGCGCTGGTACCTGCGCCGGCGCTACCCGTCCTACGAGCGCCTGGTGGCGGCGTGGCTGGCGGACGATCCGGTCGACGGCCTGCGCCGCCGCCTGCTGCGCGAGCTGGAGCGGCGGGCGGCGCCCTAGCCCCGGCCGCCGCCGCGCAGGCACTGCACGATCAGCAGGCGGCGGCTGGTGTCGTCGCCGTGGTAGCTGCTGACGGCGTGGAGGATGCGGCCGGCCGGGTCGGCGCTATTCCACAGGATGGTGGCCTGGTGGCGGCGGCGGTAGAAGGCGTAGATGCGGTTGTGCCACGGCAGGTAGTAGACGAAGGCGCCGCCTTTCTCCGGCCGGTCGTCGTCGAGGGCGTAGAAGAGGGCGAAGACGTCGCGCCCCACCCATTCCCGCGGCCAGTAGAGATCGCGATGCCAGGCGATGCCGGTGGCAGCGAGCCGCTGCAGGGAGAGGGTGAGGGTGTAGGGGTCGCGGCCGAGCTCGAAGCCGGTCAGACGGCGGAAGACGCCGCCGCCGAGGACGCCCTCGATCAGCTCGTAGACCGCGGCGCCCCGCTGCCGGTCGAGCTCCCCCCAGGTGCCGTCGAGCTCCACCGCCAGGGCGGCGACGGCCTCTTCCAACGCGGCCTGCCGGCGGCGGTCGAGGAGGCCGTCGAGATTGACGCAGTGGTGCTCCTCGAGCCGCGCCCGCGCCGCCGCCAGCCGGCCGGGGGCGAAGGAGGGGACGTCCCCGGCCGCCGCCGGCACCACCGGCTCGTCGGCCAGGCGCTGGAGGCGCAGCAGGTCCGCCGTCACCGCCTCGAGCTCGGGCCACAGGCCGGGCTCGAGGTCGGCCAAGGCCGGCTGGTCGCGCAGCCGCGGCAGGCCGGCGGCGAGGTCGAGGAGGCGGAAGAGAGCCGGCCAGCGGCGGCGGTCGAAGCGCCGCCACCAGCTCGACGCCGGCGCCTCCGGCGGCAGGGCGCGGAGCGCCGCCAGCACGGCGGCGATCTCCTCGCGGCTGACGGGCGACTCACCGGCCATGGCTCAGGCGCGCGCCTCGAGGCGGGTTTCGTCCACCACCCAGCCGTCCTTCAGATGGATGATGCGATCGCCGTAGGCGGCGTTCTCCTGCGAATGGGTGACCTGGACGATGGTGGTGCCGCCGGCGTTGAGGCGTTGGAACAGCTCCATGATCTCCCGCGCCTGGTCCGAGTGCAGGTTGCCGGTGGGTTCGTCGGCGAAGATCACCGACGGCTTCATGATCACCGCCCGCGCCACCCCGACCAACTGCTGCTGGCCGCCGGAGAGCTGGTTGGGGAAGAGGTCCTTCTTGCCGACGATGCCGAAGCGATCGAGGGCATCGCAGACCAGGGCCTGGCGCTCGGCGCGCTTGATCCTGCGGTAGGTGAGGGGCACTTCGAGGTTCTCGTACACCGTCAGGTCGTCGAGCAGGTGGTAGCTCTGGAAGACGAAGCCGACGTGGGCCTTGTGCAGCTCGCTGCGCTGGCGCGGCTTCAGGCGGTGTACCGGCTGGCCGTGGAATTCGTACTCCCCCTGCCAGCGGCCGTCGAGCATGCCGAGGATGTGCAGCAGGGTCGACTTGCCGGCCCCGGAGGGCCCCATGATGGTGACGAACTCGCCCTCCTCGACCTCGATCGAGATGCGCCGCAGGACGTAGGTGCGGCCGTAGCCGACCGGGTAGTACTTCTCCAGATCCCGGGTGCGGATGATGGTGGTCATCGGCCTTCAATCGCGCGCCGAGCGCCCGGGGCGCGGCGCCGGCCGCCGTCTCAAGCCGCTGCCTCGCTCTCCTCGACCACCCGGCCGTCGAAGAGGTGGACGGTGCGCTCGGCGTGCTGGGCGTAGCGCGGATCGTGGGTCACCATGCAGATCGTCGAGCCGCTGGCGTGGAGCTCCTTCAGGAGGTCCATCACCGCCTCGCCGTTGGCCGAGTCGAGGTTGCCGGTGGGCTCGTCGGCGAGCAGGATCGACGGATCGCCGACCACCGCCCGGGCCACCGCCACGCGCTGCTGCTGGCCGCCGGAGAGCTGCGACGGATAGTGCTTCATGCGGTGCGCCATGCCGACCCGCTCGAGGGCCGCCTGCACCTTCTTCTTGCGCTCCGCCGCCGGCGTGCCGCGGTAGATGAGCGGCAGCTCGACGTTCTCGTAGACCGTCAGATCGCCGATCAGATTGAAGGCCTGGAAGATGAAGCCCACCTCGCGGTTGCGGATCCGCGCCCGCTGCGACAGGGTGAGGTTCTCCACCGACTGGCCGTTGAGCAGGTAGGTGCCCTCGGTCGGCGTGTCGAGCAGGCCGAGGATCGACAGCAGGGTCGACTTGCCGCAGCCCGAGGGCCCCGAGATGGCGACGTACTCGCCGCGCAGGATGTCGAGGTGGATGCCCGACAGGGCATGGGTTTCGACGTCCTCGGTGTAGAAGACCTTGGTCACACCTTCAAGCTTGATCAACGGATCGGTCATGGCGTCCTCCTGCTCGATCGACCGGCTGCGGCGATCCGCGTCCCCCCGCTCCCGGCGCCGCAGGCCTGAGAATGGGTGCCCCGCCGGCGGGGCCGCACGTACATCTTCTCGTCCATCGCATCCTCCGTCAATCATCGGAGACGGATGCGGTCGGCATCGTCGAAGGCGTTGGTGTCGGAGAGGATCACCTCGTCGCCCTCCTCCAAGCCCTCGATCACCTCCACCTCCTGCACCGACATGCGGCCGATCCGCACCTTCACCCGGTGGGCCATGGTGCCGTCCGGGCTCAGTTTGTAGAGCCCGATGGTGGCGTTGGGTTGGGCGAAGGACGGACGCGGCATGTAGAGCACGTCGACCAGGCGTTCGATCTCGATGGTGCCGTCGACCGACAGGTCGGGACGCGCCCCCGGCGGCAGCGGCTCGTCGATCTCGACGTCGACCGTCACCGTGCCCTGTTGCACCGAGGGGTCGATGCGCACCACGTGGCCCTTGACGATGCCGTTGCGGGTATCGATGCGCGCCACCTGGTTGAGCGCCACGTCCTTGGCCTGGGTCTCGGGGATGCGCAGCTCCGCCTTCAGGCTCTTGGGATCGGCGACCCGGGCCAGGGTCTCGCCCGGGGACACCCGCTGGCCGACCTCGACCAGCACCTCCTGCAGCACGCCGTGGATGCCGGCCCGTACCTTGAGCGACTCGAGCTGCTCGCGGCGCAGCTGGTAGACCGCCTGCCGCTGGTCGACCTCCGCCTGCTTGACCTGCAGTTGGGCGGCGGCCGAGGCGGTGATCTTCTCCAACCGCTGCTTCTCCTTCTCGTAGCGCACGGTCTGGTTCTCGACCTGGAGCAGGGACTTGCGCCACACGATGCTGGAGACGACGTCGGCGTCGAAGAGCTCCTGGTTGGCCTCGGCTTCGAGCTTGGCGCTCTCGAAGTCGGCCTTGGCCTGGGCCACCCGCGCCTCCTGGTCGAGGATCTGGCTGTCGAGACGGACCTCGAGGTCGACCAACTCGGCGCGGGCGGCGGCGAGCTGCAACCTCGCCTCCTCGACGCTCTGGGTCAGCTCCGGGTTCTCCAACTCAAGGATGACCGTCTCCGGCGTCACCTCGCTGCCGGCCTCGACGTAGCGTTTCTCCACCACCCCGTTCTGGTTGGCGGCGATGAAGCGGATCTCCTTGGGGACCAGGGTTCCCGGGCCGCGCACCGCGCGCAGGAACTCGCCGCGTTCGACCTTGCCGGTCCAGACGGCGGAGCGGTCGACCTCCCGCGCCGCCGGCTCGAGACTGCTCAGGCCGACGGTGATCAGGACCAAGGCGACGACGGCCAGGATCCCGAACAGGATGCGCCGGCGCATCTTTTCTTTCTTGCGGGATGGGCGTGGGATGTCCATGCGGGTTCTCCTGAGCACCTAGGGGGCAAAGCCCGTGCCACCTCGGATCGCTGGGGCGAAGGCCGCCGTGGTGCGCCGTCGCCGGGGAAGCCGCCGGTCCCGGCGTCCGCTGGTGGGATGGTTCCGTCCCAGCAGCGGACGCGGTCGCGGGCGGCCGCCCCATCATACCCTGCCCGGCGGCCGGCGCAGCGGGCCGGGCGCGGGCGCGGCGTCAGCTCAGGCGGTCGATGCGGCGGGCGAGCTCGAAGTCGCGGTCGCTGATGCCGCCGGCGTCGTGGGTGGTGAGTCGGATGCTCAGCCGGTTGTAGACGTTGGTCCACTCGGGGTGGTGGTCGAGCTTCTCGGCCAGGAGGGCGACGCGGGTCATGAAGGCGAAGGCCTGGCTGAAGTCGGCGAAGCGGAAGTCGCGCCGCAGCTTGCCGCCGGCCAGACGCCAGCCGTCGAGCTCGGCAAGCCGCCGCTCGACCTCGTCCTCATCGAGTCGCGTCGTCGCCATCGATGCTCCCCGCAGGTCCAGCGCCCCGGTCGACCGGCGCGCTGGGGTGGTGACACAATAGCCTACCGCACCGGCGACGCGCGGCGTCGCCGGGACGTATGATCTCCTGAGCCCGGCACGGCACGCGCGCCCGCCGGCCAGCATCCGATGCGACTCGCAGCCCGAATCCTCCTGCCGGCGCTCTCGATCGGCTTGATCGCCGCGCCGGCGGACGCCCGCTGGCGGCCGGGGAGCCTGCTGATGGAGGCGATCATCAGCCTCGCCGACGCCGCCGGCACCAGCCCCGGGCTGGAGGTGGCGACGGCGTCGCCCGAGACCGTGGCGTGGCTGGAGCTGACCCCCCTCGAGGACGAGCGACCGCCGACGGTGCTGATGGTGGCGCCGGCGGCGGACGCCTCCCCGCGACGGCTCGCCCTGCCCGGCCTCAGCGGCACCACCATGGTGTGCGGCGGCCCGGTGGAAGGCGACGCCCAGCTCGCCGTCACCTGCGAGGTGCGCTACGTCGTCGCCGGGGAGGAGTCGAGGCCCTTCGAGCTCGCCCGCGGTCTGGCGTCGGCCGGCCGCTACCTGCTGGACGATCTGCCGGTGGCGGGGGTGCGGGTGGCGGTGGTGCCCGCCGGCCTCACCACCCTGCGGCCCTTCCTCCTCCCCCTCGGCCGGCGCGGCGCCGGCCGCGAGCTGCGGCGCGAGGTGATGAGCGACGAGGAAGGGCGATTCGTCCTGCCGCCGCTGGCGCCGGGGGACTATCTGCTGGAGTCGATTCTGCCCTCCGGTCGCATCCACCACAGCGAGACCTTCACCCTCCCCGCGCCGGCCGAGGCGCGGGCCGAGCTCGGCGTCCTCGATCAGCGCCTGCCCCTGACCTGGGAGCTGGGGGATTTCGACCTCGCCGGCGGTCTCGCCGTCACCGTGGTGGTCACCGCCGCCGGCGGCGGGCCGCTGGCCGGCGCGGCGATCCGCGCCCACCAGGGCACGACGCCGCGGGAGGTGGTGCTCTACCAGGCCTACAGCGACGCCGACGGCAGGGCCCGGCTGGCGGGCTTCGAGCTCGACCGGGCGGTCGACCTGGTCTGCCAGGCGGACGGCTACCGGCGCCTGGAGCTGCACTTCGAGCTGCTGCCGGCGGTGGTCGAATGCCCCCTCGAGCCGCTGGCGCGGATCCGCGGCTCGGTGATCGGCTTCGACGGCCGGCCCCCCGCCGGCGCCCGTCTCTCCCTGCTCCGCCCGCCGGCCGGCGACGGCGGCGGGGAGGGCGGGCCGGACGATTCGCCCTACGCCGGGCGGGTGGTCGCCACCGCCGCCCCCGATCCGCGCGGCCGCTTCCTCCTCGAGTCGGTGGAGGCCGGCGACTACCGGCTGCTGGCGGCGGCGCCCGGGCACCGGACGGAAGTCCTCCCGCTGGCGGTGGCGGCGGGGGACAGCCTGGTCCTCGATCCCGTCTTCCTGCTGCCGGCGCCGGAGGTCGAGGGGCGGGTGATCGACGCCGAGACCGGCGAGCCCCTGGCCGGGGTCGAGATCGTCGCCGTGTCGCCTCCCGGGGCGGCGCGGGCGGCGTCCGACGCCGGCGGCACCTTCGCCATCGCCCTGCCGGACGGTCCGGTGACCCTCGAGGCGAGGCTCGAGCACTACGTGCCGGCGCGCCTCGAGGTGGCGCCGGCGGCACGCCGCAGCCGCGAGCCCCTCGAACTGGCCCTCGAGCGCGGCGGCTACCTGCTGGCGGTGGTGTGGGACGTCGAGCGCGACGGCCCCTGCAGCGGCTGCCCCCTGGTGCTCCACCCGGGGCGCGACGCCCGCCTGACCGACGGCGACGGGGAAGTCTTCTACGGCCCCCTCGCGCCGGGGCGCTACCGGGTCGAGCGACCCCGGGTCAGGCACCTGGGTTCCACCGTCATCGAGCAGCCCGAGGCCGAGGTGCGTCACGTGCGGGTCGAGCGCGGGCGGGGGGCCCTGGCCTGGTTCGGCGATCGCCACCGGCGGGTGACGGTGCGCTTCAATCCCGACCCCGGCCGCGGCTGGATGCTCGCCGCCCGCAGCGGTCGCCGTGCGCTCAATCTCTATCCCGAAGCCGACGGCAGCTTCGTCGTCGAGCAGGAGCCGGGGGAGCGCCTGTCGCTCTACCTGAGCCGCTGGGTGGCGCAGACCGAGAGCGTGATGGAGCTCCTCCAGGGGCATCTGGAGGCGGTGGCGCGGCTCGACGGCGACGGCCGCGTCACCCTGCCCCTGGCGAGCGGCGTGCTGCGCGCCGCGGTCGTCGCCGGCGGCGAGCCGGTGGCCTTCGCCCGGGTGCGCCTGCGCGAGGTGCACAGCGGCGCGGTCTACGCCCGCGCCCGCAGCGACGCCGCCGGCACCATCCTGCTGCCCCACGTCGCCGCCGGCACCTACGGCCTCGAGGTCGGCCAGCGCACGCTCAAGATGGTGCGCATCAGCGGCGGCGAGAGCGTCGACCTCGGCACCTTCGAGCTGACCCCGGGAAGTTTCTGAGCCTGAGGACGCGGGTAGTTGCCGCGCCGGCGGCGGCGCCGTTGCCCCGCCGCCGCCCAGCTCCTTGCTTATTGCTATTCATCTATATTTAGGGTAGAATCCTGCGACCGACCGGCGCGGTGGACGGCGGAGGAGGCCGAGAAGCGGGGACGAGACGATGACGGCGAATTGGCATGGACCTGACGGCGACCGCCGAGCAGCCCGAGGTGAGACGTCGGCCGCTCCGATGCGACGGCAGGCGCCCCCGCCTTCGCCGGCCGGCGCTCGCCGCAGGCTGCTCGGGCTGCTGATCTGCGCTCTCCTGGCGGCGCCGCCGGCGGCGACGGCCTGCCCGGCCCACCAGCGCCAGTTGCTGGCGGCCGACCGCGCCGCCCTGAAGGCGCGGCTGGAGGGCCTCGCGGTGCCGGGCAAGCCCCTGGTGGTGGCGGGACCGGCGGCGGAGGTGGGACGCTGGGGGCCGGTCGAAGACTGGCCGGTGACCCCGATCCACAGCGTCCTCCTGCCCACCGGGGAGGTCCTGGCCTATTCCTATCCCTACGAGAATCCCCGCGGCTCCGACGCCACCCTCTGGGATCCCCGCAGCGGCACCTTCACCCCGGTCGACATGGAGCGCGATCTCTTCTGCTCCGGCCACTCCCTGCTGCCCGACGGCCGGCTCTTCGCCAGCGGCGGCAACAATCCGGTGGGCTGCGAGTTCCGCGGTACCGCCGACGCCCACCTCTTCGATCCCCGCCGCCGCCGGTGGACGCGCCTCGAGGACATGGCGGTTGGGCGCTGGTACCCGACCAACGTCGCCCTGGGGGACGGCCGGGTGGTGATCACCGCCGGCCTGGGGGACGATTGCGAGCCGACGCCGGTGATGGAGCTCTACACCCCGGGGGAGGGGATCGAGGTGGTGCGCGGCGGGCGGCGGGAGCTGGCCCTCTACCCGCGGCTCTTCCTGCTGAGCTCGGGCCTCATCGCCCACGTCGGACCGGAGGCCGACACCTGGACCTTCGATCTCGAGAGCGAACGCTGGCAGCACGTCACCCACTCCCGCTTCTACCGCTGGGACGGCTCCGCCGTGCTCGTTCCCGGCCGCACCGACGAGGTGCTGGCGGTGGGCGGCGGCGATCCGCCGGTGGCCGGCGCCGAACGCATCGACTTCGGCGCCGCCGCGCCGCGCTGGCGGCCGACCGCCAGCCTCAACCTGGCCCGCGCCCACCACGACCTGGTGATCCTGCCCGACCGCACGGTGCTGGCGGTGGGCGGCGGCCTCGACGGCCTCTACGGCGATCCGGTGTTCGTCCCCGAGCTCTACGACCCCGAGGCCGAGACCTGGACCCTGCTGCCGCCCCACGCCCTCGGCCGGATGTACCACTCGACCTCGGTGCTGCTGCCCGACGGCCGGGTGCTGGTCGCCGGGCAGGACGACGGCCTGTCGACCTTCACCGCCGAGCTCTACCAGCCGGCCTACCTCTTCCGCGGCCCCCGGCCGCAGATCGCCGGCGCCCCCGGCCTGATCGGCTACGGCTCCTCCTTCACCCTCACCTCGCCGCAGGCGGCGGAGATCGCGGCGGTCTCCCTCGTCGCGCCGTCGTCGGTCACCCACAGCGTCAACGTCGGCCAGCGGCTCGTCGATCTGCCGTTCGTCCGCGCCGGTGGCGAGCGCCTGCGCGTCACCGGTCCCGTCGGCCCCAACCACGCGCCGCCGGGCTATTACATGCTCTTCCTGCTCGACGGCGACGGCGTGCCGTCGGTGGCCGCCTGGCTGCGCCTGGCGCCGGGGGCGGTCTTCGGCGACGGCTTCGAGGGAGGGCGCCTCAGCGCTTGGTCCCGAGCCGACTGAGACGGTAGGCTCGGGCGATGGCCCGCGCCGGCTTCAGCACCTTCGAACCCCGCCGTCACGAACGCCAGCTGGTGGCGATCATCGACGCCATCCGCGCCGCCGACGGCCCCCTCGACGACCGCGCTCTGGGTCGCATCCTGCGCCGCCACCCCAAGGACGGCTGCGGCGCCTTCTCCAAGAGCGAGATCATCCGCGGCTTCCGCGCCCTGCGCCGGCGCCACGGCTGGGATGGGGAGGGCGGTTTCGTCGCCCGCCTGCGCATGAAGCCGGTGCGAACCGCCAGCGGGGTGGCGCCGGTGACGGTGCTGACCAAGCCCTTTCCCTGCCCCGGGGAGTGCATCTTCTGCCCCAGCGACGTGCGCATGCCGAAGAGCTATCTGGCACGCGAGCCCGGCGCCCAGCGCGCCGCTCAACACCGCTTCGATCCCTACGGCCAGACCCTCGGCCGACTGCTGACCTACCACCACAACGGCCACCGGGTCGACAAGGTCGAGCTGATCGTCCTCGGCGGTACCTGGTCGTCCTACCCCGAGCCCTACCAGCGCTGGTTCGTCACGCGCTGCTTCGAGGCCTTGAACGACTTCGAGGCGGTGCGCCGGGCGAGCGACGAGGGGGGATCGCCGCCGCCCGGCTGGCGCGGGCCGGTCGACTTCGACGCCATCGAGGAGCGCGTCGACGGCCGCGACCCGACGGCTTCGTACAACCGGCTGGTGACGCGCTTTCTGCGCCGCCGGCAAGGCGGGCGGCTGAGGCGGGCGGAGGAGGCGGCCGGCTGGCGCGATCTGCTGCGGGCGCAGCGGTGCAACGAGTCCGCCGCCGCGCGCTGCGTCGCCCTGGTGCTGGAGACGCGGCCGGACGAGGTCGACGTCGCCGAGGTGCTGCGCCTGCGGCGCCTGGGGGCGACCAAGGTACAACTCGGCGTCCAGAGCCTGTGCGACGAGGTCCTGCGCCGCAACCGCCGCGGCCACGACGTCGCCTGCACGCGACGCGCCCTGCGCCTGCTGCGCGGCGCCGGCTTCAAGCTCCACGTCCACTGGATGCCCAACCTCTACGGCAGCGATCCGGCGCGCGACGTCGAGGACTTCCGCCGCCTCTTCGACGACCCGGCGATCCGCCCCGACGAGCTCAAGATCTACCCCTGCAGCCTGATCGACAGCGCCGAGCTGATGCGCTACTACGACGACGGGCGCTGGCGGCCCTACGAGCCGCAGGAGCTGCTCGAGGTGCTGAGCCGATGCCTGCTCCTGGTGCCGCCCTACTGCCGGGTGACGCGCATCATCCGCGACATCCCCGGGGACGAGATCGTCAGCGGCAACAAGACCACCAACTTGCGCCAGCGGGTGGAGGCGGAGCTGGCGCGCCGCGGCCGGCGGAGCCGCGACGTGCGGGCGCGGGAGATCCGCCGCCGGCCCTTCGACCCCGAAGCCCTGCGTCTCGAGGCGCTGGTCTACGACACGGCGATCGGCGAGGAGCACTTCCTCCAATTCGTCACTCCGGACGACCATCTATGCGGCTTCCTGCGCCTCTCCCTGCCCGCGGCGCCGGTGGCGCCGGCGGAGATCGCGACCAGCGCCATGATCCGCGAGGTGCACGTCTACGGCGGGGTGGTGGGACTCGGCCAGCGGGGCGCCGGCGGCCGCCACGCCCAGCATCTCGGCCTCGGCCGGCGGCTGATCGCCGAGGCCGCGCGCCGCGCCGCCGGCCGCGGCTTCCGCGACCTGGCGGTGATCTCCGCCGTCGGCACCCGCGACTACTACCGCCGCCTGGGCTTCGCCGACGGCCCGCTCTACCAGCACCGGCCCCTCTGCGCCGCCGCGCGGCGCTGAGCCGGGCTGCGCGGCGGCGCCGATCAGGACCCCGGACGGCCGTGCCCGAGCGCCTCCAGCCACCGTGCCGGCGGCCAGAGCACGACCGGCCGGCCTCGAACCGGCGGTCGCCGGGCGCAAAAAGGGCGGCGATCCGGCCGGCCGGCGCCGCCGCGACAGGACGCCGGCCGTCGCCGGCTCCGCAACCGCCGCCACCGGGGGTGGTTACGCCGTCGCCGGCGGGATGGCATAATCCGCGGCTTGCGGCCTGGCGGGGGAGCCGGTAGGCTGCCGCCACCCGGCATCCACGTCACGGCGTCGATCGAGGAGAGTCTGTTGCGCAGAGTCGGCATCTACGGTTGGGGCATCGTCGCCCCGCGCTCGCCCAACGTCGAGACCTTCGCCGCCAACCTGGCGGCGGCCGACAGCTGGTTGTCCCCCTTCAACGGCTTCGGTCCGGACAACTTTCTCGTCGGCCAGCCGGCCTTCGACCTGGAGGACTATCGACCCTTCTTCGAGGCCCGCTTCAAGCCCAACCGCTTCTCCCAGATCGAGAGCAAGATGGGCCAGCCGGTGCAGTACGCCATCGGCGCCTTCATCCAGAGCCTGGGGCAGAACGACGGTCTGGAGGCCGAGCTCAAGCGCCTCGGCACCCGCTGCCACGTCTACGTCGGCACCGGCGTCGGCGACCTGCCGACCCACTACGAGCAGTCCCTGGCGCTCTACCGCGCCCAGCGGCGATGGAATCACTTCTGGGCTTCGGCGGAGCGCAACAGCGCGCTTCGGGCCTACCACGAAGACCGCTCGACCGCCGCCCACCTGGCGGTGCCGCCGTCGCCGGACAGCGCGCCGGAGATCGAGCGCGACGTGGCGGAGGACGCCTGGTGGGCGTTCTGGGCCGAACAGTCGCCGGAGCTGCGCGAGTACCTGGCGGAGGTGCGGGAGATCGAGTCGATCGCGGTCGAGGGAGAGGTGGAGAGCGGCAAGCTGTCGGCGATCAAGGAGAAGCGCCGCCGCCACCGCCGCTTGCAGCAGAAGTGGGGCGCTCCCGACCCGCCGTGGCAGGCGGTCTCCCCCAATCTGATCTGGAATATCGACAACATCCCGGCGGCGCAGATCTCGATGCTGGCCGGCATCACCGGCCTGGCGATGTGCCCGGTGGCCGCCTGCTCGACCTTCGGCGTCGCCCTCAAGCTGGCCCTCGACGCCATCCGCAGCGATCAGGCCGACGCGGTGGTGGTCGGGGCCACCGACCCGGCGCCCCATCCGCTGCTGGTGGCGCCGTTCTACAACGCGCGGGTGATCGCCGCCGACGGCCAGGTGTCGAAGCCCTTGACCGAGCTGCGCGGCACCCACGTCGCCGGCGGCTCGGTGGTGTGGATCGTCGGCGAGTACGAGCACATGACGCGCCTGGGGTTTCGCCCCCTCGGCATGGAGCCCCTGGCGGTGGGGGTGAGCTCGGATGCCGACCACATCATCACGCCGTCGAAAGAAGGGCCGACCGCCGCCATGCGCCAGGCCCTGGCCGCGGCCGGTGCCAGCGGCGAACAGGTGGTGTCGTGGGACCTCCACGCCACCGCCACCCCGGGGGACTTCAACGAGGTGGAGATGGTCCACGAGACCATCTCGCCGGAGGTGCTGGTCACCGCCCGCAAGGGCACCTTCGGCCACGGCATGTCGGCCGGCGGCGGCTGGGAGCTGACCGCCCAGTACCTGGGCTGGGAACGGCGCCAGATCTTTCCCACCCCGCTGACCGAAGCCGACCTCAATCGCCAGATCGCCGGCGTCCACCAGCGCTACGTCTTCGACGCCGGCTGCCCCGCCCCCGACGGCCTGGTGGGCAAGATGTCGATGGGCATCGGCGGCATCAACGCCTGCGTCGTCTCCCGCCCTTGGAGCGACGCGGATCCCCCAGCCTGAGGCGGCGCAAGGGCCGTCCGCCGTAGTCGCCGGCGATCCCCCTCGCCGGCCGCCGCCCCCTCACCCGTCCGTGCGCGGCGCGCCCGCGGCAGCGGGATAGAGTGCGGTGCGGCGTGACGGCGACGGGAGCTGAGCATGAGCGAGATCACGGTGCATCTGCCGGAAGAGGACGCCCAGCGGGTGGTCCTGGTGCGGGCGGTGGAGGAGATCGACCGCCGCGGGCGGCTGCTCCCTCAGGAGGTGCGG
Organism: Acidobacteriota bacterium; assembly: GCA_003697015.1. Classification (GTDB taxonomy): domain Bacteria; phylum Acidobacteriota; class Thermoanaerobaculia; order Multivoradales; family J023; genus J023. The sequence goes on from RFGL01000132.1 coordinate 18,143, forward strand.
CGCCAGGCCACCGCCGCGGCCCGCGACGAAGTGGGGGAGCGGAAGGAAGAGCGCTGGCTGGCGGCGCGGGCCCGGCGGCTGGTGGCCCACCTCGCCGGCTCCCATCCCGGGGTCGAGCGGCTGCTGCGCCTGACCCGCTACGGCCGCGGCCTGCTGCTGCCGGTGGCCGCCGGGGCGCTGATCGCCGGCTTGCTGACCAACGCCGCCGGCCCGACGCGGCAGGTCCACGTCCTGGCCCTGCCCTTGGTCGGCATCCTGCTGTGGAACGTCGCCGTGCTGGTGCTCTACGCCGCCAGCGGCCTGCGCCGACGAGGCGGCGGGCGACGGCCGCGCCTGCTCGGTCTCCTCGAAGCCGTCGCCGGGCGCTGGGCGGCGCGCCTGCCCGGCGCCGCCAAGGCGGCGGACGACGAGCCCGCCGGGCTCCTGCGCCGTGCCGCCGGGCGCTACCTCGCCGACTGGTCCGCCCGCGCCGCCCCTCTCGCCGCGGCGCGCCTCAGGCGGGCGCTCCACGCCGGCTCCCTGATGCTGGTCCTCGGGGTGGTCGGCGGCATGTACCTGCGCGGCCTCCTCTTTCGCTACGAGGCCACCTGGGAGAGCACCTTCCTCGGCCAGAAGGCCGCCCAGGCGCTGCTCGACGCCCTCCTCACCCCGGCGTCGTGGCTGACCGGCATCGCGGTGCCGCCGGTCGCTGCGATCCGCGCCCCGGCCTCCGGCGACGCCGCGCCCTGGCTCCACCTGTGGGCCGCGACCGCGACGCTCTTCGTCGCCCTGCCGCGCCTCGTCCTGCTCGCCGTCGACGGCCTGCGCGCCTCCTGGCGGGCCCGCCGCCTGGCGGTCGTCCTGCCCGCCGCCTACCTGCGCCGGCTGCGTCTGTCGATCGACGCCACCGCCCGGCGGGTGGAGGTCCTGCCCTACAGCTACCAGCCGTCGCCGGCGGCGGTGGAGAATCTCAAGACCCTGCTCTACGATCTCTTCGGCGCCCGTGCCGAGGTGCAGGTGACGCCGCCGCTGGCCTACGGCGACCGGCCGCCGCCGGCCGCCGCCGGCGGCGCGACGCGCTGCCGGCTGCTCCTCGCCAGCCTCGCCCAGACCCCCGAGCCCGAAGTCCACGGCAGCTTGGTCGCGGCCCTGCGCGAGACCCTCGAGGAGGGCGAGGCGCTGGTGGTGCTCGTCGACGCCGCCGCCTACCGCCGGCGCCTTGCGGGGGCAGCGGAGGAGCGCCTGGCGGCGCGGCGCAAGGCGTGGGACCGGGTCCTCGCCGGCGCCGGCGCCGGCGCCCTGCACCTCGACCTCGAGCGGCCGCTGCCGGCGGACGCCGCCGCCCGCCTGGTCGCCGCCTGCTCGCCCCCCGGCGCGCTCGACGACCTCGGCGCCGGCTAGCAGGGCGTGCTAGATTGCGCCCCTGCGGAGACCCGACCGATGGCCGACGATCTCGCCCAGCTCTTCCAGCCCTTTCCCCCGGCGACGATGGCGGATTGGCGGCGGCTGGTGATCGCCGAGATGGGGGAGGAGGGGCTGGCGCGCCTCTCCACCCGCCTGCGCGAAGAGATCGAGGTCAAGCCCCTCTACGGCCCCGAGGACGCCCTGCCCGAGGGCCCATGGCCCGGCTGCCCGCCCTACACCCGCGGTGCGGCCGCGGCGGCGTGGCGGGTCGGTCAGCTCTACGACCGCGGCGACGTCGCCGCCGCCCATGCTGCCCTGCGCCGCGACGTCGCCGGCGGAGCCCGTCTGCTGTGGCTGCGCCTGGCGGCGGCGGGGGAGCCGGGGATCAGGCTCGAGACCGCGGCGGAGCTCGCCGAGCTGGTGGCGGGGGTCGACCTCTCCGAAGTCGCGGTGCTGATCGACGCCGGCGGCGCCACCCCGGCGGCCGCCGCCCTGTGGCTCGCCCATCTGGAGCGCAGCGGCGTCGCCAAGCAGGCGCTCTACGGCGGCCTGGCCTGCGATCCGACCGCCGCCCTGGCCCGCCGCGGCGTGCTGCAAGGTGACCTCGACGACCACTGGCGGGAGATCGCCGGCGTCGCCCGCTGGCTGGGCAGGGAGGCGCCGGGGCTGCGCGCCGTGCTGATCTCGACCCTGCCCTATCACCGCGCCGGCGCCACCGCGGTCGAGGAACTGGCCCTGGCTCTGGCCGGCGGTACCGATGCCCTGCGCCGCTTGACCGCCGCCGGCCTGAGCGTCGACGACGCCTGCCGCCAGCTGCGCTTCGCCTTCGCCACCGGCGGCGATCTCTTCCTCGAAATCGCCAAGTTGCGCGCCGCCCGCCTGCTGTGGGCCAAGGTGACGCGGGCCTGCGGCGCCGGCGCCGCGGCTCAGTACGCGCCGCTCTATGCCCGCACCTCGCCGGCGACCAAGGCCCGGCGCAGCCCGTGGACCAACCAGCTGCGGCTTTCCGTCGAGACCCTGGGGGCGGTCCTCGGCGGCGCCGAGGCGGTCGTCACCGGCCGCTGGGACGAGTTGCTGCGTCGCGACGACGGGGCCAGCGCCCGTCTGGCCTTGAACACCCAGCACGTGCTGGCGTACGAGGCCTTCTTCGGCCGGGTGGCCGATCCCGCCGGCGGCAGCTGGTACGTCGAGCGCCTCACCGACGAGCTGGCGCGCGCCGCCTGGCGGCGATTTCAGGCCGTCGAGCGGAGCGGCGGCATCGTCGCCGGCCTGCTCGACGGCTCCCTCGCCGCCCGTCTCGCCGAGCAGGCGGCGGCCAAGGAACGGGCGGTGGCCCTGCGTCGCGACCCCCTGATCGGGGTCAGCGCCTTCGCCCATCCGGCGGAGACGCCGCCGCCCGCGGCGCCGGCGGAGGCGGGG
>RFGL01000133.1 GCA_003697015.1 Acidobacteriota bacterium
CCGTCACGCGCCTCGCACCCAATCCCCCCTCACGCCTTCCTGCGACGGTCCCGTTTCACTACGTCGGAACGGTGAGGAATCGAGGTTCTCCACCCTCAGGAAGCCTCCTCGAAGCGGATCGAAGGCGAGACCCCCCAAAATGAGTCCCCCAAGGCCAAGAGTCACAAAAAAAGGGTGGCACTAGCCCTACGAACAGCGGCGAACCACGACCAACGTGCAATCGTCATCCGGCTGGTCCCGCGGCGAAAACGCCCTCATCGCCACCTGCACCGCGTCGATCAACGACGACGCCTCCTCCACCGGCTCCCTCGCCACCAACTCCACCAAGCGCTCATAACCGAACTCAGCATCCTCCTCGTCGGTCAGCTCCGTCACTCCATCGGTATAGAGCAGCAACGTATCCCCCGGCTCCAAGCTCACCTGCCGGCACGAGAACGTCGCCTCCTCGATCATGCCGACGATCGGCCCGCACGGCTCCAGCATCTCGATGGCACCGCCGGCGCGCCGCAACAACCCCGGGTTGTGGCCCCCATTGACGTACTGCAGAACGTGGCTCCGAGGATCGAGTTCGGCATAGAAAATCGTGGCGAACTTGTTGTAGGGCGAATTGGTGATCAGCACGTGGTTGAGCCGATCGACCAGGGCCGCCGGCTCCTCCGCCCCCTCGATCAGCGCCCGCAGCGACGCCTGGAGCACCGCCATCAACAGGGCGGCGCCGATGCCCTTGCCCGACAGATCGGCGACCACGATCGCCTGCTTGCCGTCCCGTTTGGCAATGAAGTCATAGTAGTCGCCGCCGATGGCGAAGCAGGAGCGGTTGACGCCACAGATCTGGTAGCCCGGCACCTCCGGGTCGCCGTCCGGAAGCAGCTTGCGCTGGATCTGGGCCCCGACCGCCATCTGCTGCTCGAGACGCTCCTGTTCGAGCTGGGCGGCGAGCAGCTGGGCGTTCTCGATCTTGACCGCCGCCATGTTGGCGATCAGGCCGACGAGCCGCAGATCGCTCTCGTTGAACGCCTGGCCGGTGAAGCGGTGGTCGAGGTAGATCAGACCGATCACCTCGCGGTTGTTCCATAACGGCGCGCAGATGATCGAGCGGATGCCCTGCAGCAGGATGCTGTGGGCCTGCTCGAATCGCTCGTCGGTGCGCGCGTCGACGGTCAGCACCGCCTGCCGGCGCTCGAGCACGGTGTCGATGATCGTGCGGCTGATCGACACCGGATCCCCGCGGCGGTATCCGCGCACCGCCTCGATCGCCAGCTCGCCGTCCCCCGCCGAGCGCAAGAGGAGCGCCGCGCGTTCGGCCGACACCGCCTGCATGACGATGTCGAGCACCTTCTCCACCAGCTGCTCCAGGGGCAGGTGCACCAGGAGCGCCGAGGCGGCGGCATTGAGGGCCGGCAGCAGGCTCGCCCCCTCGCGCCGCAGGTCCGCCGGCGCCGCCTCCCGATAGCGCTCGAAGGCGAGCTCGTCGGAGGGCAGGATCACCGTCCCCTCCGCCAGCCCCGAGGTCTCCTCCGACACTTCGAGGCCACCCCCCTCCTCGCTCAGATAGGTGATCCGGATGTCGCCGATGGTGATCTCGTCGCCGTGGCGCAGCACCTGCTCGCGACGCACGAACTGCTCGTTGACGTAGGTGCCGTTGCGGCTGCCCTGATCGACGATGACGTGGCCGCCGTCCCGCGCCACGATCTGAGCGTGCAGCCGCGACAGCCACGGATTGTGCAGGTGGAGGTCGTTCGCCGGTCCGCGGCCGATCGAAAACAGCTCGCGCTCGAGGGGTAGGTCGTAGGTTCCGCCCTTGGGGCGGTGGATGCGCAGGAAGGCCATCGTACCGAGTCTACCGGACCGCCGGCGGGAGAGCGTCCCCCCTCGTCCCGCGCTTATCCCAGGCGGTAGAAGCTGACGTGGATCTCCCCCCAGGTACGCCGATCCCGACGCCGGCAGCCGCCGAGCACCGGCGGCAGCTCGGCGCGGGCGTCGTGCTCGATCGCCAGCTCCCCCTGCGGCGCCAGCCAACCTGCCGCGGCTTCCACCAGGGTCGCGTGGTGGCGGAATCGGTAGGGGGGATCGGCGAAGATCAGGTCGTAGCGCCGCGGCGGCGGACGCCGCAGAAAACCCGGCAGCCGCGCCCGCCAGACCTCCGACTTCTCCGGTGCCAGAGCCCGGCAGAGCCGCCGCAGGCGAGCCACCTCCCGCCCCCCGACCTCGACCAGGGTGACCCAGGCGGCGCCGCGGCTGATCGCCTCGATGGCCACCGCCCCGCTGCCGGCGAAGAGATCGAGCAGCGCCGCCTCCGGCACCCGCTCCTGCCAGATGGCGAAGAGCGCTTCCCGCACCCGCCCCTCGGTCGGTCTCACCGCCTCCGGCGGCGACGGCAGGCGGCGGCCGCGCAAGCGCCCGCCGAGGATCCGCGGTCCCCCCTTCATGCCGCCCTCAGCGCCGCTCGACGGCGACGAAGACCTGCGGCAGAGCGGCGATCGAGATCAGCATGCGGATCGGCTGATCGATGCCGTCGAGCTCCACGCCCAGGCCGTCCTCGGTGACCCACAGCACCCGGTAGCGGTGGCCGTAGACGTTCTCCAGCACGTCGCCGATCCGCGGCCAATAGCCGGCGGGCAGACGGCGCGCCTCGTCCGGCTCGGCGCGGGCGGCCAGCCGCTCGGCGATGCGGATCAGCCGCCGGAGCTCGAGGGAGCCGGCATCGTAGCGGCTGAAGCGGTAGCCCTCCGGTGGCTGGCCGGGCAGCTGCAGACGCAGCTCGCACTGCTCGACGAAGAGACCGGTAGGACCCTGAAGATCGATCGTCACGTCCCCCAGCGTGCGGGTCGGATCGCGCCGGGCGAGCTCCTGGAGATAGCCCGCCAGCTCCTCCGGCCCGAGCTCGGCGAGGTCCATGCGCTCCTCCGCCTTGAGACCCTGGCGCAAGCGGATGGTGCCGTTGCCGAAGAGGGTGACGTCGCGGCGACCGAGCTCGTTCTCGCAACCGTAGTAGAGCCGCTCGAGGCTGCGCAGGTCGACCCTCTCCGCCCCCGCAGAAGCCGGTGCCGGGGCGGGGCAGAGGACCAGGAGGCAGGCCAGGACGACGCTCCGGCGGCGCATGACCTCATGGTGGTGGCCCCGAGGACCGCTTGTCAAGTCGGCCGATGGATTCAGCAAGCCGTGCTGCGATCGGGGTAGGGACGACCGGCGGCGACCGCTGCCTTGAGATCGCGGTAGCGGTAGAGGAAACGGTAGGCGTACTCGAGGCCGGAGACCACCGTCAGCACCGCCACCGCCACGATGGCGAGCCGGGACGACGCGGCGGCGAATCCCTCCAGCGCCGGGACCCCGGCCGGCATCAGGTCGGCGATCAACACCAGGAAGACGGCGACGATCTGCACCGCGGTATTCCACTTGGAGAGCGGCAGGGGCCGGAAGCCCGAGTAGCCGAGGCGCAGGTAGATCCAGAGCGCCCCGGCGACGATGATCAGATCGCGCAGGATGACCAGCACGAAGACCCAGAAGGGGATCAGCTGCGGCCAGCCGGCGACCGGCAGGGAGAGCATCAGGTAGGCGGTGGTCAGCAGCAGCTTGTCCGCCGCCGGGTCGAGGTAGGCCCCGAGCTTCGACTGCTGGTGGTACCAGCGGGCGACGATGCCGTCGAGCAGGTCGGTGAGGCCGGCGACGGCGAAGATGACCAGCGCCGCCAGACTCTCGCCCCGCATCAGGGTGACGACGAACAGCGGGATGAGCACGAGCCGCAGGCCGGAGAGCAGGTTGGGCCAGGTCAGCTTCATGATGCGCTGAGGTGGTCGAGAGCGCGAAAGAGCTCCAGCGCCTCCGCTCCTGACACCGGCGCCGCCGGCAGGCAGTCGCCCTCCTCCTCCAGCAGGCCGCAGCGGGCGGCGGTGCGGCAGGTCAGGCTGCGCGACGAACGCAGATCCAGGTCCCGTACCCCCTCGAGGCAGGCCAGGGGCTCGCCCGACCGCACCAGGAGGGTGAGGAGAGCGGCCAGCACCTGGGCGCGGGTCACCGGCCGGTCGGGAGCGAATCGGTGCACCGTCTCGTCGACCTCGAGCAGGCCGAGGCTGACCACGCGGACGATCTCGTCGTGGCGCGGGTGATCGATGATGTCGGTGGCGATCGGCGGGTTGTCGACCGTCACCACCCGCACCTCGGGTACCAGCCAGTAGAGCAGGGTGGCGAGCTCGGCTCGGCTCAGCTGCGGGGCGTCGGCCAGCTGCCTGACCGCCGGCGGCAGATTCTCCAGCCGCCACAGGAACTTGGCGCGCTCCAACAGACCGGCCAGCTCGCGGTCGGCGGGGTAGCGCTCCACCAGCGCCTCCAGGCGGGCGATGCCGAGCTGGAATCGACCTTCCTCGAGATCGAGCTCGGCCAGGCGCTCGAGCACCTCCCGGCGCTCGGGCTCGCGGCTCGCCAGGCGCTCGAGCACCGACCTCTCCGCCGCCCGGTCGCCGCGCGCCGCCGCCAGCCGCCAGGCGCTCTCCAGGGTGCGGCGATCCTCCGGCGCCCAGGCCTCGAGACGGGCGAGCGCCGCGGCGGCATCCTCCAGCCGGCCCCGGGCAAGGGCGTCGTCGAAGCGGTTGGCGAGGACGTCGAGAGCTCGTGGCCTGAGCTCGGCGGCGCGTTCGGCGGCCGCCGGATGGGCGGCGGCGACGGCCCGGTAGGCGTCGAAGGCCGCCAGCACCTCGCCGCGGATCTCGGCGGCATGGCCGAGGACCAGCTGGGCGGCGACGTAGCCGGGCAGCTCGTCGACCACCCTTTCGAGGAGGTGCTGCGCCTCCGCCGCCCGCTTCTCGACCAGAGCCACCTGAGCAGCGAGGACGGACGCCGGATGGAATCCCGGGTCGCGGCCGCGCAGCGCTTCCGCCACCGCGGCGGCGCCCTCGAGATCGCCCGCCAGCAGCTCCCGAAAGCCCCAGCGCAGGCGCTCGCTCAGATCCTCCGCCGCGGTCAGCGGGTACCCTTCCATCGGATCGACGAGGAAGATCTCGCCCGCCGCCGGCAGGGGCGCAGGCGGCGGCAGCGGCGCACTACTGGCACACGCCAATGCGAAGCTCAGAGCGACGACGCTCAGAGCGTGGGCCAAGCGCCCGGCGATCCACCTTCCGGTCGGCCGTTGCACGGGGTTCGGGCAGGTCTCAGTATTTGCGGCCGGCGGCTCCCGCCGGCGGCGGCGAGGCGGCCTGGCCCGACTGACTGGCCTCCGTGATGGTGGCGATGGCGTGCTTGTACACCAGCACTTCCTGACTGCCGGTGTCGACCACCACGGCGAAGCGGTCGAAGCGCTTCAAGCGGCCCTCCAGCCGCTTGCCGGTGATCAGCTCGAATGCCATGTGCCGAGCCTCTTTGAGGCTCTGGAACAAAAAACCGTCCTGAATGTTGATGTTGTGCCTGCTCATTCAGCCAACTTCCTCCTCCGGGCTTCGAGCGTTCGGAGTAACGACGGGAATCGGGCCGGTAGGTCCAGCACCGGAAGCCATTCGACGTCGTGCTCTTTGCGGAACCAGGTCAACTGCCGCTTGGCATAACGTCGCGTGGCGCGGATGGTGTCGTCGACGGCGGTCTCCAGGTCGACGCGCCCCAGCACGTGATCGACCATCTGGCGGTACCCGATCGCCTGGAACGCAGGCGCGCCGGGATCGACGCCTCGGCCCAGCAGGGCCTTGACCTCGGCCACCCAGCCACGCTCCACCATCTGCCGGACGCGACGGGCGACGCGATCGTACAGGATGGCTCGCGGCAGCGTCAATCCGATTCGTCTGGCGTCGAGCGGCGCGTAGCCGGCGGGCCGGCGGCGGATCCACGCCGACAGCGGCGTGCCCGACGACGTCACCACCTCGAGAGCGCGCAGGATGCGCTGCCGGTCAGCCGGCTGGAGGCGCCTTGCGGTCACCGGATCGCGCCGCTCGAGCTCGGCGTAGAGCGCCGCCAAGCCCTCGCGCTCGAGGCGCTGCGCGAGGCTCGCGCGGACCGCGGGATCGACCGGCGGGATCGGGCTCAGGCCGTCGAGCACCGCGCGCAGATACAGACCGCTGCCGCCGACCACGATCGGTACCACGCCGCGGCGATCGAGCTCGGCGATCACCCGCCGCGCCCGCCGCGCCAGCTCGCCGGCCGAGCACGGCTCGTCGGGCTCGAGCACGTCGATCAGGTGGTGCGGCACCCGCCGCCGCTCCTCCGCCGTCGGTTTGGCGGTGCCGACGTCGAGCCCCCGGTAGACCTGGAGCGCGTCGGCGTTGACGATCTCGCCCCCGAGGGCCTCGGCCAGCCGGATGCCCAGCGCCGTCTTGCCGGTCGCCGTCGGCCCGAGGACCGCGATCACCCACACCATTCTCCGGAGTCTACCGCGGCGCCCCGGCGGCGGCGCGACTCGGCCCCGGCTCAGGGCTCGACCACCAGCTCCTCGTAGGCCACCTCCGGCCAGCCGAGACGCAGCCGCAGACCGCGGATCTCCGGCCGTGCGACGCGCCAGATCTGCTCGTGGAACAGCGGCACCAGCAGCGCCTGATCGGCCACCAGCTGCTCGTAGCCGCGGTAGGTGGCATGGCGCAGGGCGGGATCGGTCTCGCTGCGGCCGCGGTCGATCAGGGCGTCGACCTCGGGATGCTGGAAGAGGCCGCCGAAGAGCCCCTTGCGGCTGTGGATCAGGTTGGCGAAGCTGTCGGCGTCGGGGAAGGAGGCGATCCAGCGGGCCGCCACCACGTCCACCCTCGCCTCCTGCACCGCCTGGAGCGTGCCGCTGATCGTCTCGTCGACCGTCTCGAGGCTGATCCCGAGCCCCGCCAGGGCGGCCGCCAGCCGGCGCCAGAAGGGAGCGTACTGGCCCTGGTAGGCGGGCACCAGGGAAACCCGGATGCTCAGGCCCTCCAGCCGCCGCGACGAGGCCCGCGGCCGCCGCCGGCCGGCCGGCGCCTCATACCCGAGGAGCCCCGGCGGGATCAGCCCGCGCGCCACCACCCCCAGCCGCCCGAGGTCCTCGGCCACCAGCTCGTCGACCGCCAGGTGATCGGCCAGGGCGCGCCGCGTGTCGAGATCGGCGAACGGCCCGCGGCGGGTGTTCAAGGCCAGGAAGTAGGTCGAGAATCCCGGCGCTTCGTGGTACCCGGCGGCGAGCTCCGGGATGCGCCGCAGCTCCTCGGCATAGGACGGGTGGAGGTGGGCGGCGATGCTGATGCCGCCGCGCTTGAGCTCCTTCACCACCCGCTCGGCGGACAGACCGCCGGCGAAGACCAGTCGATCGCAGCGCGGCAGGGCACCGCGCCAATAGTAGGGATTGGCCTCCAGCTCGACGCCGTCGTTGCCGTCGATGCGCACCAGGCGGAAGGGACCGGTGCCGGCGCAGCCATCGCGCCAGTTGCCGGCGAAGCCCTCGCTGCCCGCCGGCACGATCGCCGTCGTCGGGGTGGTGAGCATGGCGGGGAAGAAGGACAGGGGCTGCTCGAGGTCGAGGGTCAGGCGCTGCTCGTCCTCGATCGTCAGGCCCTCGAGGCGATCGGCGGCACCGGCGCGCAGGGCGCGGGCACCGCGGATCGGCAGCAGGGACATCTCGCCGGTCGAGCGCGGATCGCGCAGCAGGTGCTCGAAGGAATAGCGCACGTCCTCGGCGGTCAGCTGGCGGCCGTTGTGAAAGCGCACCCCGTCGCGCAGGCGGAGACGGAATCGCGCCCCGCCCTCTTCCATCCGCACTTCCTCCGCCAGCCAGGGGACGACGTGCGCCCCCTCGTCGATCCGGGTGAGGGTCTCGAAGACGTTGCCCACCACCTCCGCTGCCTCCACCAGGTAGGCCGAGGCGGGGTCGAGGTTGGCCAGACCGTTGACCAGGGAAGCGCGCACCGTACCCCGTTCCGGCCGCACGTGGACCCCGGACGGGCGTTCCGGATCCGCCACCTTGGCGAGCTCCCGGTAGCAGACGAACGGATGGGTCGGCAGCAGGCGCAGCTGGCGCAGGCGCGGCCCCGGCAGGCGGTAGTCGATCTCGTGGAAGAGCGGCAGGTAGGCGTGCTCCGACGCCAGCAGGGCCTCCGCCTGGCGGTAGCAGGCCAGACGCTGGGCGGCGTCCTGCAACCGGCGGGCGCGGCTCAGGATCCCGTCCAGCGGACCGGGGCTGCGGTAGCTGCGGAAGTGGCCGTGCTCGCTGTGCAGCAGGCCGTAGGTGACGTTGTCCGGATCCTGATAGTCGAGCATCCAGCGCCCCATCAGCAGATCGAGACCGGCACTGTTCTTCTCCCGCGCCAGAAAGGCCTCGCTGGGGGCGTCCTCGATCTCCACCTCCAGCCCGAGGCCGGCCCACTCGTCGAGCAGGGCGCGGATGAAGGGGCCGAAGCGATCGCGCAGGGCGGGATGGACCGCGCCGGCGAGACGGATCGGCAGATCGAGGCCGGCGCTGGCCAGGGACGCCAGCACCTGCTCGCGCGGCGGCGGCACCGGCCGGCGGTAGCAGCCGTGACCGAGAACGCCGGGTGGGATCAGGCCGCTCGCCGGCCGTGCGAAGCGGCCGACGGTGCGCCAGATGACGTCCTCCACCCGCACGCTGGCGAGGGCCGCGCGCACCGCCGGGTGGTGGGCGGCGGGGCCGCCGGAATTGAATAGGGCGAAGTAGACGTTGCGCTTGGTCGCCTCCACCAGGCGGTCGCGAAATCGCGGGTCCCGCAGCAACTCCTCGAGGTCTTCGGGCAGCAGATCGCGGCCGAGATCGAGCCGCTCGCTGCGCAGGGCGGCGGCGACCTCCGCCGGCTCGAGGTCGAGGCGGAAGACGATGCGTTCGAGGTGGGCCGGCGTCGGCCGCCAGTCATTGGGATTGCGCTCCAGCACCACCCGGTCGGCGCGGCGCTCGGCGATGCGGTAGGGGCCGGTGCCGATCCAGACGTCCGGCGACGCCTCGAGGGCGACGGCGGTACCCAGCTCGCTGAGCATGAGAGGGAAGATCGGCAGCGGCTGGCGCAGGGCCAGGCGCAGCCGGTGGCGATCGACGATCTCGATGCCCGACGCCTCCTCGGCCTCGCCGGCGATCACCTCCTCCATGCCGTCGATGGCGCTGACCGCAGCGGGCACCAGCCACGCCCGGCGGCGGCAGCGACGCTCCAGCGAACGCTTGACCACCGCCGCGGTCAGCGGCTTGCCGTTGGAGAATCTCACCCCCTGGCGCAGCACCACCTCGAAGCGGCGGCCGCCGGCCTCCAACCGCCAGCTCTCACACAGGACCGGCACCAGGTTGCCGGTGGCGTCGACCCGCAGCAGGGTGTCGAAGACGTTGCCCAGGACCTCGACGTCCTCGACCGTGACGTAGCACGCCGGGTCGAGATCGACCACCGGCTTGGGCAGCACGGTGGTGAGCGTGCCGCCGGCGGCCAGCTGGTCGGCGGGGCGTTCACCGGCGGCGGCGATCGCCTCCGCTTCCTGCAGGTACGCCTTGGCGCGGGCGTAGGCACCGCGCAGATTGGCCAGGGTGGCGCCGAGGGTGAGCAGCCGCCGCAGGGGCTCCCCGGGGGGTAGCTGGCGGGCGAGCTCGATGCCCTTCTCGACCAGGCGCCGGGTGTCGTCGACCTTGCGGCGCTGCCAGGCGGTCTCGGCGGCGAGGCGCGCGGCATCGACCGCCGCCGCCCCGTCCCCCGCCCGCTCCAAGGCCCGCATCGCCCGCGCCGCCTGCCGCTGGGCGGCGTCGACGTTGCCCAGCTGGCGGTGGGCAGCGGCCAGCAGCAGGCGCAGCTCCCCCTCCAGCTTGAGCCGCTCGTCGAGGCTCTCGTCGTCGATCAGATCGAGGCCGATCTCCACCGCCCAGACGGCGCGCTCGGCGCTGTAGCTGCCGAGCGCCGTCCGCGCCAGACGCAGCGCGTACTCGATGGTCTTGCCGGCCACGTCGGCTTCGGAGTAATGCTGCACCAGCTGCGGGTAGACCTGCTCCAGCCGGCCGGCCCAGCGCTCCTCGAGCTGGCGCGCATGCCGCAGGTGCAAGGCCCGCCGCCGCCGCCGCGGCAGCTGGCCGAGGAGCACCTCGCGCACCACGCTGCTCCTGAAGCTCAGGTGGTCGCCGCGGCCGCCGCGCTCCTCGACCAACAGCCCGGAGCGGATCAGGCGCTCGATCGCCTCGTCGGCTTCGTCCGCATCGTCCGCCAGGGCGCGGAGGTCCTGGAGATCGAAACGCCGGCCGAGCACCGAGGCCAGGGACAGCAACCGCCGCTGGATCGCCGGCAGGTGTTCGAGCCGGGCTTCGATGGCCTGCTGGATGGTCTCCGGCAGGACTTCCGGCGACAGGGCGGTGGCGCCGGAGAAGCCGACGGTGCCGCTGGCTCCGGTCACCAGCTGGCCGTCCTCGACCAGGGCGCGCAACAGCTCCTCGGTGAAGTAGGGGTTGCCCTCGGTGGCGTCGTAGAGCTGCTGGGCGAAGGCGTCGTCGATCGCCCCGCGGCCGAGCTTGGCCGCCACCAGCTGGCGGTGGGCGGCCGGCGGCAGGGGGCCGAGGGTCAGGGCGGTGCAGCACGGATCGTCCTCGAACCGGCGCAGGAAGGTGCGCAGCGGGTGACCCTTGAGCACCGCCGAGGGGTCGTAGGTGGCGGCGATCAGCGTGCGGGTTGGAGCGAGACGGCGCACCACCACCTCGAGGGCCTCGAGGGAGGGATCGGCGCCGTGCAGTTGCTCCAGCATGAGGACCGCCGGACGGCCGGCGAGGAGCCGCATCAGGGTGCGGGCGAGAAGCTCGAAGAGGCGTCGCCGGTCGGCGGTCGAGGCGGCGTCGAGCGCTGCCGGCGACGTCGCCGGGGCCGCCGCCGCCAGGGCGGGGATCTCCGCCAGCACCGGGAAGACGCCGAGCAGCTCGCCGCTCAGGTCGGCCAGCTGCGGCGGCTCCTCGTCCTCCTCCAGCTGGCGGAAGAAGTCCTGGATCAGGTCGCAGAAACCCTGGTACGGGAAGGTCGGCTCGGGGTCGGCGAAGCGGCCCCGCAGCACCAGGGCGCCGCGCGCCCGCGCCCGGGTCTCGAGCTCGGCCAGGAGGCGCGACTTGCCCATCCCCTGCTCCCCTCCCACCAGCACCAGCTGGCCGTTGCCGCCGAAGGCCCGCTCGAGCTGCGCCACCAGGCTCGCCAGCTCCTGCTGGCGGCCGACGAAGGGGGTCGTCGCCACCAGCGGCGACGACGGCCCGGGGGTCAGATGGGGAGAGGAGGCATAGGTCGGGCGCTCGACGTCCGCCGGCTCCAGCTCGGCGCGGAATTGCCGCAACAGCTGCGCCAGCTCGGCGCAGTCTTTCGGCCGCGCCGCCGGATCCTTGGCCAGACAGCGCATCACCAGCGCCTCCAGCTGCGGATCGACGCCGCGCTCGCCCAACGGCGGCGGCTGCTCGTGGCCGATGCGGTAGAGCAGGGTGTAGGGGGCGCCGGAGAAGGGCGGCTGCCCGGCCAGGCACTGGTAGAGGATGGTGCCGAGGGAGTAGAGATCGGAACGCCCGTCGACCGGCTCCGAGCGCACCTGCTCGGGGCTGAGATAGATCAGGGTGCCGGCCAGCACGCCGGTCTGGGTCAGGCGGCTGACGGTGGCGCCCCGGGCCAGACCGAAGTCCATGATCCGCACCCTCAGGTTGCCGCTGCCGTCGCGCGACACCATCAGGTTTTCGGGCTTGACGTCGCGGTGGATCACCCCGTGGCGATGGCTGTGGTCGAGGGCCTCCGCCGCCAGGGCGACGATCTCGAGGGCGTCGCCGAGATTCAGCGCCCCGTCGGCGAGCATGGCGCCGAGGGTGGTGCCGGCGAGCAGCGGCATGACGTAGAAGAAGGTGTCCTCATGCTCGCCGAAGTCGAAAATCGGCACGATCGCCGGGTGGTCGAGGGCAGCCACCAGACGCGCCTCGCGCTTGAAGCGCTCCACCGCGTCGGCGGTGACCAGGGTCGGCGACAGCACCTTGACCGCCACCTCCCGCCCCAGCCGCGGATCGCGGGCGCGGTAGACCACCCCCATGCCACCACGCCCGAGCTCCGCCACCAGCTCGTACCGCTCCGCCAGCTTCGCACCGATCATCGACCGCGCCACCCCCCTTACGGGCGCTTGTAGACTACGCCACCCTTCATCACGAAGGCCACCCGGCCCATGGTGGTGACGTCGGCGGTGGGATCCTCCGGCACCGCCACCACGTCGGCCCAGCGCCCGGCCTCGAGGGTCCCCGCCTCCTCCTCGACGCCGAGCAGCTCCGCCGCCGTCAGGGTGGCGGCGGTCAACGCCGCCATCGCCGGGATGCCGGCCTCGACCATCAGGGCGAACTCGCGGTAGTTCTCGCCGTGAGGCGAGACGCCGCTGTCGGTGCCGAAGGCGATCTTGACCCCGGCGCGGTAGGCGCGGCCGGCGGTGGCCAGGATCTGCGGCCCGATGGCCGCCGCCTTGGGGCGCACCAGCTCGGGGAAGTAGCCCTCCTCCGCCGCTTTCTCGGCGACGAACTCGCCGGCCAGGATGGTCGGCACGTAGAACGTGCCGTGCTCTTTCATCAGACGGATCGCCTCGTCGTCCATCAGGGTGCCGTGCTCGATCGAACGCACGCCGGCACGGATGGCGCGCTTCATGCCCTCGGCGCCGTGAGCGTGGGCGGCGACGTGCATGCCGTAGTCGCGGGCGGTGTCGACCACCGCCCGGATCTCCTCCTCGGTGAACTGTGGGTTCTGGCCGCTCTTGGCGACGCTCAGCACGCCGCCGGTGGCGGTGATCTTGATCAGGTCGGCGCCCTCCTTGTAGCGCTGCCGCACCGCCTTGCGGGCGTCGTCGGCGCCGTTGATCACCCCCTCCGCCGGCCCCGGGTCGCCCATCAGCTCGAAACGCAGGCCGTTGGTCGGGTCGGCGTGGCCGCCGGTGGTGGCGAGAGCGCGGCCGGCGGTGAAGATCCGCGGTCCCTTGATCACACCGGCGTTGACGGCATTCCTCAGCGCGACCGTGACCCCGGCGCCGTCGCCCACGTCGCGCACGGTGGTGAAGCCCGCCATCAGGGTGCGCTCGGCATAGACCACGGAGCGGTAGGCGACGTCGGCGACGTTGAGCCGCACCCGGTCGACGAAGCTCATCGGGCTGAGCTGGCTGGAGAGATGGGTGTGCATGTCCATCAGCCCGGGCAGGCAGACGTAGTCCCCGAGGTCGACGACCTCGGCGGCGGCGCGCCGCGTGCGGCCGGCCTCGACGGCGGCGATCAGACCGTCCTCGACCACCAGCGTATGGGGGCCGAGCACCTCTCCCTGCCGCACGTCGACCAGCTTGCCGCAGTGGACGACGAGCGGCTCGGCGAGCGCGCCGGCAGCGCCGGCGACAGCGAGGATCGAGCACAGGGCGGTGGCGAGGGGACGGCGGGATCGACGGATCATGACGGGTCTCCTACCTGGCCCGCAGCGGCGCGCGGGCGCGTCGCGGTGATCGGTTTCGCAAGACGGCTCGCCGGCAACTCGTCGTGACCGGACGAGCGACGAAGACGATACCATCGCTGGCATCGACGCGGTGACCCGGAGAATGCTGATGACCGTACGCGCACGCCGCTTCCACGCCGTCGCCCTGCTGGCGGCCGCGGGGCTCGTCGCCGCTGCCCAGGAGCCGCCGCCGCCGTCGCCGGTGCTCGGCGCGCCGGCGGCCTTCGATCGCCAGGCGGTCGAGCAGCAGCACCTGCGCCTCGCCGCCGGCACCGCCATCCACCAGGCCGCGGCCCGGCGCACGCCGCTGATCGCCCGCCTCGAGGCGGCGACCGAGCTGCCGGTGGTCGACCGCCGCGGCCCGTGGGCGCAGGTGCGCTACCGGGGTCGGCTCGGCTGGGTGCTCGTCGACGAGGCGGCCCTCGACCGCTCCCTCCCCGCCGCGCCGTCGCTGCCCGCCGTGCTGCGCCCGCCGCCGGTGGCGGCGGAGCGCCTCGACGCCGCCCGGCGCCACCTCGGGCCGCAGCGCAGCAGCCGCACGGTGGCGGGCTACGTGCTGGAGAGCGACGCCGACGACGCCGCGCTCCTCGACCGCCTGGCTCGCCTGCTCGGGCGCCTCGACGCCGCCTTCGCCGCCCGCAGCGGGCTGACTCCGCCGCCCCCGAACGGCGAGCTCATCGCCGTCTTCGCCCGCCGCGACGCCTACCTCGCCTTCGCCGCCGCCGACCCGCAGCTGCCCCAGGTCGAGGTCGTCGGCCACGCCTCCGGCGGCGTCGCCGCCCTGGCGGCCGAAGGCCGCCCGCCGCGCCACCTCGAGTCCCTGCTGGCGCACGAGGTCGCGCACCTGATCATCCGCCGCACCCTCGGCCTCAATCTGCCCCCGTGGCTCGAGGAAGGGCTGGCCGAGGACCTCGCCTACTGCCGCATCGACGACGACGGAACGCCGCTCCTCGGCAGCGTCAACGATCTGCCGCCGGTACGGCTGGCGGCGCGCACCTTCGCCGTCGCCGACGGCGCGGTCTTCTTCGCCGAGCGCCGGGCCGGCGGCCGCGCCGCCCTGCGCGAGCTGCGCGCCGGCCTGCGCCGGCTGCCCTCCCTGGCCGAGCTCACCGCCCTCGACGCCGCCGCCTTCGTCGGCGACGGGCGCCGGCTGCACTATGCCGCCGGCGGCTTCCTGGTGCGCTACCTGCTCGACGGCGGCGATCCCCGGCTCGCCGCCGGCTTCCGCGCCTTCCTCGCCGCCGTCGCCAGCGGCGACGAAGCCGGCGGCGCGGCCCTCGCCAAGCGCCTCGGCCGCGACCTGCCGGCCCTCGATCGGGGATTCCGCCGATGGCTGCGCGAGGGTCCCGGCTGACGGCCGCCCGGCGGCGCGGCGGTCCGAGCGGCGGAATCGGCAGGGCGAGCCGCGGCGGTCGGCCGCCGGAACGCGGATAGGATCGGGGGCGTTGATGATCGCCTTCGTCACCCTCTTCCTCGGCCTCGTCGCCGGCCCGCAGACCGTCGAGGTGGCGGCCGGCGAGACGGTGGCGGCGGTCGAGCTGCGGCTCGACGGCGCGCCGGTAGCCCGCCTCGAGGCGCCGCCCTGGCGAGCCGAGATCGACCTCGGCCGCGAGCTCATGCCCCACCGGCTGCTCGCCGTCGCCTTCGATGCCGCCGGCGAGGAGGTGGCGCGGGCCGAGCAGTGGCTCAACCTGCCCCAGCCACCGGCCGGCGCCAGCGTCCTGATCGAGGAGCCCGCCGGCGGCGGGCCGACCGTCGCCCGCCTCGCCTGGCAGAGCCTGGCCGGGGCGTCGCCGCAGCAGATCTTGGTCACCTTCGACGGCCAGCCCCTGACGGTGACCGATCCGGCGCGCATCGAGCTGCCGCCCCACGACCGCCGGGCCCTCCACTTCCTGCGCGCCGAGGTGATCTTCTCGGCCAACGTCAGCTCGGTGGTCGAGGTCACCTTCGGCGGCGTCTATGCCGACCGCGTGAGCAGCGAGCTCACCGCCATTCCGTTGCGCCCCCGGGGCGGCAAGCGGCGGCTGCGCGATCCGGCGCAGCTGCGCGGCGTGCTGGTCGAGAACGGCCGGCCCCTCGAGGTGGTGGCGGTCGACCACGGCCCGGCGATCGCCGTGATCGTGCCCGACCGCCGGGCGCTGCCCCTGATCGACGAGCTCGGCCGCAGTTTGCTGCGCGACCGCCGCGTCACCCGGATGGTCGGCCTATGGGAGCGCTTCCGCACCTGGGCCAGCCTCAAGGGCCGCCAGAGCGTGCGCCTGCTGTGGCCGGTGAGCCGCCGCCAGCGCACCGTCGGCGGCCTCTACGACCTCTTCCCCGCCTCCGAGACCTTCCCCGCCGGCAGCCACGGCCTGCTCTACCTGCTGCAGGGGATCAGCCGGCCGCCCCAGCTCGACGACGGCCGCCAGCGGCTGAGCGACGCGGTGGCCAACGCCGGGCTCGAAGCCGCCAGCCGGCGGCGCGCCCGCGCCGTGGTGCTGCTGACCAGCGGCGAACCCGAGGACGCCAGCGTCTTCGATCCCGGCCGCGTGCGCCGTTTCCTCGAGCGCCTGCGCGTACCGCTGCACGTCTGGGCCCTCGAGGAGCCGCAGGCGAGCGCCGCCTGGGGCGAGGTGCACGACGTCTCGAACCCGACCCGGCTGGCGCGCGCCGCCAACCTGCTGGCCCGGGATCTCGACGGCCAGTGGATCGTCTGGCTCGACGGCATCCACCTGCCCCAGGACGTCGGCCTGGCGCCCGGCGTCGAGGACCTGGCGCCGGTGCCCTGAACGGCGCGCTGCTGCTACCATGGGACGACCGTCCGCCCCCCGCCCGACGAACGAGCCCGCATGGCCGCCGATCGCCCACGCCAGCCGCCGCCAGCGCACCGGGACCGGCACCCGGCCGAACTGACCCCGGCGACCCGCAGCGACGCCGCCGCGAAGATCGTGCTGCGGCCGCTCCTCGCCAGCGCCCTGCGCCACGCGCCGGCGGTGGCGCGGGGCGGGGATGCGGACGCCCTGCACGACCTGCGGGTGGCGGTGCGTCGCAGCCGCGTCGTCCTCGGCCAACTCAAGGGAGCCTTCCCGCCGCGCCGCCGGCGGCCGCTGGGCCGCGACCTGGCCGCCCTCGGCCGCCGCACCGGGCCGGCCCGCGACCTCGACGTGCTGTTGATCGACCTCGAGACCCTGCTCGCCGAGCGGCCCGCCCTCGGCGCCGGCCTCGAGCCGTTGCTGGCGGCCCTGCGGCACCGCCGCCGGCGCCGGCAGCGGGTGCTCGCCGCCGCCCTCGAGGGGGCCTTCTTCCGCCGCCTCCAGCAGCGCTGGCAGCGCCTGATCGAGA
>RFGL01000134.1 GCA_003697015.1 Acidobacteriota bacterium
AGGTAGAACACCAGCACCCGGCCGGCGACCCGCTCCACCACCGCCAGGTCGTGGCTGATGAAGATCATCCCCAACCCGCGATCCACCAGCCGCGCGAGAAGCGCCAGGATCTGCGCCTGCACCGAGACGTCGAGGGCCGAGACCGCCTCGTCGGCGATCAGCAGCCGCGGGGCGCAGGCCAGGGCGCGGGCGATCGCCACCCGCTGGCGCTGGCCCCCCGAAAGCTCGTGAGGATATCGGCCGGCGAGATCGGCGGCAAGGCCGACCTGCTCGAGCAGCTCGGCGGCGCGGGCGGCGCGCGCCGGCGGCGGCGCCAGGCGGTGGATGGCGAGGGGCTCGGCGACCAGCGCGCCGATCCGCATCCGCGCATCGAGGGCCGCCTGGGGGTCCTGGAAGATCAGCTGCGCGTCGCGACGGCGGCGGCGCAGGCGGCGGCGGTCGAGGGCGAGGAGGTCCTCCCCCGCCAGCCGCACCCGGCCGCCGTCGGGCTCGTGGAGACGGATCAGGCAGCGGGCGAGGGTGGTCTTGCCGCTGCCCGACTCGCCGACCACCCCCAGGCACTCCCCTGCCTCGAGCCGCAGGGAGACGCCGGCCAGGGCCTGCAGGTAGCGGCGGCGCCACGGCAGGCCCGGGTGCCGCCACAGGAAGCGCTTGCTCAGGGCCTCGGCTTCGAGCAGGGCGCTCAAGGCTGCTCCTCGTGCAGCAGGCAGCGGCTGAGTCGGCCGCCGGCCAGGGGGACGAGGCGCGGCGGCTGGCGGCGGCAGCGGTCGACGGCCTCGGCGCAACGCGGCGCGAAGGCGCAGCCCGGCGGCAGGCGGCCGGGCTGCGGCACCGAGCCGGGGATGCCGCGCAGCTCGCCGCGGCGGCCGATGACCGGCAGGGCGTCGAGCAGGGCGCGGGTGTAGGGATGGGCGGGACGGCGGAAGAGGTCCTCCGCCGGCGCCTCCTCCACCACCTGGCCGGCGTACATCACCAGCACCCGCTCGCAGCAGCCCGCCACCACCCCCAGATCGTGGCTGATCAAGAGCACCGCCAGGCCGAGCTCGCGCCGCAGCTCGTCGATCAGCGCCAGCACCTGAGCCTGGATGGTGACGTCGAGAGCGGTGGTCGGCTCGTCGGCCAGCAGCAGATCGGGCTCGCCGGCCAGGGCGAGGGCGATCATCGCCCGCTGGCGCTGGCCGCCGGAGAGCTGGTGGGCGTAGCTGCGCAGGCGGCGGCCGGCGTCGGGCATGGCGACGCGCTGCAGCAGACGCACCGCCTCGCGTCGCGCCGCCGCGCCGCGCAGGCGGCGGTGGCGGCGCAGGGTCTCGCACAGCTGGTAGCCGATGGTCAGACGCGGGTTCAAGGCGCTCAACGGCTCCTGGAAGATCATCGCCACCCGCGCCCCCCGCAGCCGTACCCAACCGCCTTCGTCGAGGGCCGTCAGCTCGCCGGCACCGGCCAGCCGGATGCTGCCGCCGCCGACGGCGACGCCGGCGGGCAGGAGGCCGATCAAGGCCAGGGCGGTCAGGGTCTTGCCGCAGCCCGACTCCCCCACCAGGGCGACCATCTCCCCCCGTTCGAGGCGCATGGAGAACCGCCGCACCACCGCCGCCCGGCCGTCCGGCGCCGCCGCCGACGGCACGGTGACGGTCAGGTCGTCGACCGCCAGCAACGGCGCCGGGCTGGGGTTGGGTTGCGGCTGGCTCATGGTCGGCGTCTGGCTCAGCGGTGGTCGCTATGTTATACGTTGGGCATGCCCAGCTCATTGCTCGAGCATCTGTCGCGGGGGCTCTACAGCTTTCTGCGTCCCGATCCGGAGGAGATCCGGCGGGTGATCCCCGACGCCGAGCGGGTGCTGCCGACGCCGCAGTCGATCTTCCTCGAGGACGAGTCCGCCACCCCCCTGATCGGCTTCCCGGTGCTGCGCTCGCGCGGCCTCGGCGCCCTGGAGGAGGCCCTCGAGCGCTACCTGAAGAGCGAAGAGGAGGCCCAGATCGCCTACGAACGGCGCCAGGGCTTCGACAGCCAGACCTACGCCCGCCGCTGGGAGCGCTACCGCGCCCTGCTCAATCAGGTGACCGAGAACGTCATCGCCGCCAGCCAGAGCCAGCTCTACGCCGGCATCTTCTGGCTCATGCATTCCCTGATGGTGGCGCGGCGCCTGAAGGAGATCCCGCGCCGCATCGTGCGCCAGGATCTGGAGTTCGGCCGCCGGCGCGGCGACGCGATCAAGTACCGGGTCTTCCTCAAGCTGATCGACCGCGTCGTCACCCTCACCTACGACGTCGTCCACCGCCTGGCGGCGGAGGTGGAAGAGGGGGAGGACGCCCTCTTCCCCGCCCTCCTCGACCGCATGCGCGACAACGTCCTGATCCTCACCGAGGACCACGTCAGCCCCGACCTGTCGGAGCTGACGAGCTACTTCAACGGCCACCTGCGCATCGACGGCCGGGACCTGCGCCAGCGGCTCAAGGCGGTGGCGGACTGGCACGCCCGGGCGGTGACCGAAGACCCGGTCCTGCGCGGCGCCCTGACCTCCCTGCTGGGGGCGCGGGAGGAGGCCGAGACCGGCAGCCGCAGCCCCCTGACCTACCCCGGCTATCTGACCTTCCTCAGCCAGCGGCCGGACTACGACCGGCGGCGGTTTCCCAGCGGCGAGCAGGTGGCGGTGTGGGAGAGCCTGCTGCTCAAGCTGAAGGAGTTCGAGGTGCTCCACGCCCTGCGCCGGATGGTGGTGCCCCTGGAGCGCGAGAACGGCGGCCTGATCTCCCGCGACCGCAGCACCAACACCACCTGGGTCGGCGGGCCGCCGGTGCTGCACGTATCCTCCGCCACCCGGCCCTACGACTTCACCATGCCGCTGGTGGTC
Organism: Acidobacteriota bacterium; assembly: GCA_003697015.1. Classification (GTDB taxonomy): domain Bacteria; phylum Acidobacteriota; class Thermoanaerobaculia; order Multivoradales; family J023; genus J023. The sequence continues at coordinate 2,852 of RFGL01000134.1, forward strand.
GACCCCCTGGTCCACCGCTACGGTCTGGTCTACGACATCTCCGACTTCTCCGCCACCCTGTCGCTGCTCGACCGCGCCGAGACGGTGCGGGTGGAGCAGGCCTTCCGCATGATGTTCCGCTTCCAGCGCCGGGTCAATCGGGTCGCCCGCGCCCATCAGCTGCGGCTGGAGAAGTATCTCGGCGACGGCGCCTTCTTCTCCGGCCGGCGCGCCCGCCAGGTGCTGCTGGTGGCGGTTCACCTGCAGCGGGTCTACGTCCACGCCCTGGAGCAGGGCTTCCCCTTCGACCGCGGCCTGCGCCTGGCGATGAACTACGGCCACTACCGTCTCCTGCCCCTGGTCGACGACGGCGCCGAGACGCGCTACGAGTTCTTCGGCCACGGCCTGGTCGAGCTGTCGCGCCTCGCCACCGGCAAGGCGAGCCGCGAGATCGACGACTTCAAGACCTACCTGATCGGTCAGGGCTACCCCGAGACCACGGTCAACAAATTCTTCGCGCCGATCCTGCGGCGCAGCGCCGAGCTGGTGAGCCGCCAGGAAGAGAGCCGGCGCTTCTACGCCTACATCAATGCCAACCACGCCCTGGTCAATGAGGGCATGGTCGCCACCGAGGACTTCGTCGGCCGGCTGGGGGACTTCGACCGCCTCTACCTCGCCCGCGAAGGGCGCCGTGCCTACGTGGTCTTCACGGTCGAGGACGAGGCCAGCGGCAGCAGCCTGCGGGTCGGCATGCGCAAGCTGGGCATGAGCCGCTTCAAGGGGCTGGGGGAGGTGCCGGTCTACGAGGTGGTCGACGCCGATCCGTGGGACGAGGCGACCTTCAAGGAGGTGCCGTCCCAGAGCCTCCGTTCCGCCCTCCAGCGCCTCTTCGCCACCACCGTCACCTCGCGCACGAGCCGCCCGGCGCGGCCGAGCACCCTATGAGCACGAAGGACGACGCCGTCTACCGCACCGAGCTCCCCGGCCTGCCGCCGCCGCGACGCGGCAAGGTGCGGGACGTCTACGACCTGGGCAGCGAGCTGCTGATCGTCGCCTGCGACCGCATCTCCGCCTACGACCACGTGCTCAAGCCGGCGGTGCCGGGCAAGGGCAAGATCCTCTGCCAGCTGACCGTCTTCTGGCTCGAGCGGCTGGCGTCCCTGGTGCCCCATCACCTGCTGGCCAGCGACGCCCGCGACTTCCCCGCCCGGCTGCGGCCGCACGCGGCGCGTCTCGCCGGCCGCGCCATGCTGGTGAAGAAGGCCGAGGTGGTGCCCTTCGAATGCGTCGCCCGCGGCTACCTCGCCGGCAGCGGCTTCCGTGACTACCGGCGCACCGGCACGGTCTGCGGCCACCGCCTGCCGCCGGGGTTGGAGCGCGCCAGCCGCCTGCCGGCGCCGATCTTCACCCCCGCCACCAAGGCCGAGGAGGGCCACGACGAGAACGTCGACTACGCCACCCTGGAGCGGGCCGTCGGCGCGCCTCTGGCGGCGCGTCTCGAAGAGCTCACCCTCGCCCTCTACCGCCACGGCGCCGACCACGCCGCGGGCTGCGGCCTGATCCTCGCCGACACCAAATTCGAATTCGGCCATGCCGGCGGCGAGCTGATCCTGATCGACGAGGTGCTGACCCCGGACTCGTCGCGCTACTGGGAGGCGGCGGACTGGCGGCCGGGGGTCGAGCCGACGTCGTTCGACAAGCAGTACGTGCGCAACTGGCTCGATCAGGTGGGCTGGGACCACGCCTCGCCGCCCCCCGAGCTGCCGCCCGAGGTGGTCGCCGGTACCCGCCACCGCTACCTCGAGGCCTTCCGCCGCCTCACCGGCCGCGAGCCGCAGCTCTAGCCCCGGGTGAGGCGAGCTGCCTCCCGGCATGGACGAAAGGCTCTTGTCGAGGGACGTCCGAAGCTCTAGACTCGTCCGGACGCCGCAACGAGGACGATCCGCGCCCGGCGAGGTCCGGACGCTGAGGTGGATGGGGACCGTGATGGAACACAGGAGCAGCCGGAGTCTACGCCGCTGGAGCATGGTGCTGGCGGCGCTGGGGCTGCTCCAGGCCGGCCGTTGGCTGCCGGCCTTCGCCGCCGGCGAGAGCAACGTCAACGCGGCGTCGAAGATCGGCCTGACGGCGATGGAGACGCCCCCCGGCGCCTGGTCGGCGCCCGGCGTCGACGGCAACGGCCAGCCGGCGGAGCTGATGGGGCCCGAGGTCTGCCAGCAATGCCACTGGGATCGCTTCGAGAGCTATGAGAACAGCCCCCATGGGCTGGCCCTCGACCGCCGCACGCCGGCCGGCCGCCAGGCCTGCGAGACCTGCCACGGCGCCGGCGGCAACCACGTCGCCGGCGGCGGTGGGCGCGGCGTCGGCGGCATGCGCACCTTCGATCTGGAGAAGATGTCGGTGGAGGCGATCAACGGCGTCTGCCTCGACTGCCACAGCCGCGGCATCGTCGCCCTGTGGCACGGCAGCATGCACCAGAGCCGCAACCTCTCCTGCGTCAATTGCCACAACGTCCACGGCGGCCACGACAAGCTGCTGCGCGAACCCAGCCAGCCGCAGCTCTGCACCACCTGCCACCAGCAGATCCGCGCCCAGTTGCTGCGCCCGTCGCACCACCCGATCCGCGAGGGCAAGCTGGTCTGTACCGACTGCCACAACCCCCACGGCACCGCCACCGAGCGTCTGATCTCGGCCACCACGATCAACGACAAGTGCTACGAGTGCCACGCCGAGAAGCGCGGCCCCTTCGTCTTCGAGCATCCGCCGGTGCGGGAGAATTGCCTCAACTGCCACCAGCCCCACGGCTCGAGCCACGAGCCGCTGCTCAAGCTCAAGCGCCCCTACCTCTGCCAGCGCTGCCACAACACCCTCGGCCACCCGAGCGTGCTGTGGGCGCGCAGCGAGGAGGACGCCGCCGCCGGACGCTCGGTCTACCAGCTGCCGCCGCAGCTCTTCATGCGCTCGTGCACCAACTGCCACGTCAACATCCACGGCAGCAACCACCCGTCGGGCAAGCAATGGCACCGCTGAGCACCCCCCACCCCACCCGCCACCACGC
>RFGL01000013.1 GCA_003697015.1 Acidobacteriota bacterium
CTCGGCCTGCCGGGCATCTCCGCCACCGATCGCCGGCGGCTGGCGGCGCGCTTCGAAGAGGCCCTGGCGGCCGCGAGGGCGGTTCTGCCGCGGCTGCTGGCGGAAGCGGCGCGACGGCGGACCGCCGGGGACCCGCCGCCGGCGGCGGGTCCCAGGCCCCAATCGCGGGAGATCGCCCGGCCGTGAGCGAAGGAGCGTCGGCGGCGCCGCGGGGTGGGCCGGAGCTGGCGAGCGGCGGCGCCCCGTCGGCCAGCGACGAGGTGGCGGCGGCGATCCGCGCCTTCCAGCGCGGCGGCGACCGGGAACGGGCCTTCCGGCTGCTCTTCGAACGCTTCTACCGGCCGCTGATCGGCTTCTTCGCCCGCAAGGGACTGGCGACGGACGTCTGCCTCGATCTAACCCAAGAGACCTTCTTGCGGATCTATAGAGGATTGGGTGGCTATCGCCACGAGGCGCGCTTTGAGACCTGGCTGTTTCGCATCGCCGCCACCACCCATCTCAAGTACCTGCGATCCAGGTCGGCGGGCAAGCGCGCCGGGGAGGAGGTCAGCGTGGAGCACGACTCGGTGCAGCTGGAGAACGGCGCCCGCCAGCTCGACCGCGTGCTGGCCGGCGAACGCCGGCGGCTGCTCGAACGAGCGATCGAGGAGCTGCCGCCGAAAATGCGCGCCTGCCTGGTGCTGCGGGTTTACCACGAGCTCGCCTACCGCGACATCGCCGCCTTGCAAGGGCTGTCGATCCAGACCGTCAAGGCCCATCTCTTCCAGGCCAAGAAGAAGCTCGAGGCGCGGCTCGGCAACGCCTTCCGCGGCCTCGACGCCATCGCTTGAGCGGGAGGACGCGACCGTGAGCAACGAAACCGACTTCAAGACCGCCCTCGCCGAGCTGATCGAAGCTCGGTCCGACGCCGATCACCCCGACCCCGGCGACGTCGCCGCCTACGTCGGCGGCGAGCTGGCCGCGGCGCCGGCCCAACGTCTCGAGCAGCACCTCCTCGGCTGCCGCGACTGCGTCGCCCTGGCGCGCGATCTGGCCTGCGCCCGCCAGGCCGCCGGCGATGCGGTGGCGGACTTCGAGCTCGCCGCCGCCTGGCGGGCGCTGCAGGCCCGGCTCGAAGCGGAGGACGCCGCGAGCCGGCGCGCCGCCCGGCGCTGGCTGCCGGCGATCGCCGCCATCCTCGCCGTCGCCGTCCTCGGCCTGGGGCTCGCCGTCTGGCGCCTGGAAGCGAGCCGCGAGGCGATGGCGGCGGCCCTGGCCGAGCTCGAGGCGCCGCAGGTCGACCTGCCGATCCTCTACCTCGACGCCGTCACCCGCGCCGGCGACGAGCCGCCGCCGCGGATCCCCCCCGGCGGTCGCTCCGTCGTGCTGATCGTCACCCCGCCGGTCGATTCCGACTTCCCGGCCTACGACGTCGAGCTGCGCCGTGCCGGCGGCGAGCTGGCGTGGCAGGGCCGGGATCTGACGCCGAGCGACTACGGCACCCTGCGCCTGCTCCTGCCCCGCCGCCTGCTGGCGGCGGGCGCGAACCGCCTCGAGCTCTTCGGCCGCCGCGGCCACCAGCGCCAGCCCCTCGCCACCTATCCTCTGGCCTTCCGCTGAGCCGCCGGGCTGCTGATACGGTAGCGGGTGATGGGCACCGCCAACCGATCCCTGCTCCGCTTGGCGGCGATCTTCGCTCTGGCGGCGATCGGCGCGACGGCGGCGTCGGCGAGGTCTCTCCACTGGCGCTCCCTGGCGGTGAGCGCCCGCCTCGACGCCGACGGCGTGCTGCACGTAGTCGAGCGCCAGACCATGGTCTTCGACGGCGCTTGGAACGGCGGCGAGCGCGGCTTCGACCTCAAGCTCGGCCAGCGCCTGGCGCTCCACGGCATCCGCCGCATCGACGAAGGCGGCCGGAGTACCGAGCTTCAGGCCGGCGATCTCGACCGCCTCGATCACTACGACTGGGCCGGCGACTCGACCCTGCGCTGGCGCAGCCGCCTGCCCTCCGACCCGCCCTTTGCCGCCACCGCCATCACCTACGTCCTCGACTACAGCCTGCAGCCGGTGCTGGTCGAGGAGGGCGGCGTCTATCGCTTCGACCACGACTTCGCCTTCGCCTCCCGGCCCGGGCCGATCGAGCGTTTCACCCTCGACCTCGAGCTCGACCCGGCCTGGCGCGCGGCGACGCCCCTGCCCCGGCGGCTCGAGCGGCTCGACCTGCCGCCGGGGCGCGGCGTGCGCCTCACCGCCGAGCTCGCCTACGCCGGCGGCGGACGGCCGGCGGCGGTGCTGCGCCAGCTGCCCTTCGCCCTGCGCTTCTGGCTGGTGGCGGCGATGCTCCTCGGCATGGCGGTGCTCGTCCTCGATTTCCGCCGCCACGAGGCCTCGCGAGGACGCCACGAGCGCCCCGACGTGCCGCCTCAACCCGATCGCGCCTGGCTCGCCGAGCATCTCTTCAACCTGCTGCCGGAGGAGGCCGGCGCCCTGTGGGACCGGCGGGTCGGACCGCCGGAGGTGGCGGCGGTGATCGCCCGCCTGGTGGCGGAGGGCAAGCTCGCCAGCTCCCTGGTCGACGGCAAAGGGCGCCGGGGCAAGAAGGTCCTCGCCCTCGAGCTGCGCGCTCCGCGCGAGGCCTTCACCGGCTACGAGCGCACCCTGATCGACAAGCTCTTCTTCGACGGCCGGACGCACACCGACACCGAGGCGATCCGCCGGCACTACCGCAAGAGCGGCTTCAATCCCGCCGCCCTCCTCCGCCGGCCTCTGGAGAAGCGCCTGAGGGAGCACCCGGCGCTGGCGCCGCCGCCGGGTCCGGGGCGGACCTGGCGGCTGCCCGCCGCCCTCTTCGCCGCCTGCGCCCTGCTGCTGGTGGTCGAAGGGATCAGCCGCGGCAGCGGCGCCCTGGTGGTGATGGCCTTCATGCTCCCCGCCGCCCCCCTGCCCCTGGCGATCGGGGTGATCCTCGCTCTCGTCTACCGCCGTCTGACGCGCCACCTCGGCGTCGCCTTCCTCGGCCTGCTGCTGCCGGCTCTGCTGCTGGCGGCGGTCTCCTCCTTCGCCCTGCTCTTCGCCGGCGCCATCCCCGACTTCTACCCCGGCCGCGCCGGCGTTCTCGCCCTCGCCCTCCTGCCGCTGGCGGCGTTCGCCCTGGTGCTCCACCTCGCCCGCACCCGCGACGCCCGGCGCACGGTACGCGAGCGCCAGCGGCTCGGCGCCGTCCGGCGCTACTTCGCCCACCAGCTGCGCCGCCGTGAGCCCGAGCTGGAGGACGGCTGGTTTCCCTATCTGGTGGCCTTCGGCCTGGAGCGCCAGGTCGACCGCTGGTTCGCCCGCTTCGGCGGCGCGTCGACCGGCCGGCGGCCGGCGTCGATCTCCACCGCCGGCGCCGGCGGCGGCGGCACGGCGCAGTGGAGCGGCGGCGGCGGGGCCTTCGGCGGCGCCGGCGCCGC
>RFGL01000135.1 GCA_003697015.1 Acidobacteriota bacterium
ACGGCGGGGTCGGCGTCGACTACGAGTACTCGGGGGTCTTCCTCGCCAACGGCGCCGACGAGCTGGTGCTGATCGACGGCGACGGCAATGAGGTCGACCGCGTGGAGTGGGACGGCGGTCCGCTTTTCCCCGACCCCACCGGCGCCTCGATGGCGCTGATCGATCCGGCCCTCGACAACAATGCCGGCGGCAATTGGTGCACCGCCTCGACCCCCTTCGGCGACGGCGACTTCGGCACCCCCGGCGCCGCCAACGACTGCGTCACCGGCGGCGGCGGCGATCTGGTGATCAACGAGATCGACTACGACCAGCCGGGCATCGACCGGGCCGAGTTCATCGAGATCAAGAACGTCGGTGCCTCGGCGGTCGACCTCGGCGGCTTCGAGCTGCAACTGGTCAACGGCACCGGCGGCGGCGCCTCGATCTACCGGGTGATCAACCTGCCGAGCGTCAGCCTCGCCGCCGGCGACTACTTCGTGGTCTGCGGCGACGCCGCCAACGTCTTCGGCTGCGACCTCGACGTCACCCCCGACTCCAACCTGGTGCAGAACGGCGCCCCCGACGCCGTCGCCCTGGTCGAGAGCGGCTCGGGAGCCCTCGTCGACACGGTGAGCTACGAGGGCGATACCGGCGCTCCCTTCACCGAGGGCTCGGGCGCCGGCCTGGAGGATCCGGGCTCCGGCGGCAGCGGCGGGCCGAATGAGAACAAGGGCATCTCGCGCTTCCCCGACGGTGCCGACAGCGGGGTGAACAACGTCGATTTGTCGACCCGCTGCATCACCCCCGGCGCCGCCAACGCCGCCGCCAGCTCCGACTGTCCGACGCCGGGGCCGCCGGCGCTGGTGATCAATGAGATCGACTACGACCAGCCGGGCTCGGATGCTGCCGAATTCGTCGAGATCAAGAACGCCGGCAACGCGACGGCGGATCTCACCGGCGTCGAGTTGCTGTTGGTCAACGGCAGCAACGGCTCGATCTACAACACCGTCGCCCTGCCGAGCATCGGCCTCGCCGCCGGCGACTACTTCGTGGTCTGCGCCAACGCGGCGACGGTGTTGAACTGCGACCTCGACGCCAGCCCGAGCACCAACTTCATCCAGAACGGCAGCCCGGACGCCGCCGCCCTGCGCTTCGACGGCGTGGTCTTCGAGGCGGTGAGCTACGAGGGCAGCGTGGCGGGCTTCGTCGAGGGCTCGGGCTCCGGCCTGGAGGACTCCGGCGCCGGCGGCGAGGACAACTTGGGCATCTCGCGCTTCCCCGACGGCGCCGACAGCGGGGTGAACAACGTCGACCTGCGGCGTGCCTGCATCACCCCGGGTCGCGCCAACACCGCCCTCGACGCCGACTGCACCGCCATGGGGCCGCGGGTCGAGATCTTCGCCGTCCAGGGCTCGGGCCTCGACTCGCCCCTCGAGGACCAGACCGTCAAGCTGACGTCGAACGTCGTCACCTGCCTGGGCACCGACGGCTTCTTCATCCAGACCCCGGCGGCGCGCAGCGACGGCGACGGCGAGACCTCGGACGGCATCTTCGTCTTCACCGGCGGCCCGCCGCCGGTGGCGGTCGGCGATCTGGTCGACGTCACCGGTGAGGTGGCCGAGTTCTTCGGCATGACCGAGATCGCCGGCTCGCCGGACGTCGAGGTGGTGGGCAGCGGCGCGCTGCCGGCACCGATCGTCTTCGACGCCGCCACCCCGTCCTCCGATCCGACCGCGCCCTCCTGCGCCACCGGCGCGATCGACAGCGAATTCCAGTTCGAGTGCTTCGAAGGCATGCGGGTGACGATCGCGGACGGCACCGTCACCGGACCCAACCAGCGTTTCGGCCCCGACCCGGTGGCCGAGGTCTTCATCACCGCCGCGCCGGCGCGCACCTTCCGCGAGCCCGGCGTCGAGTTCCCGGGCCTTGGCCTGCCGCCGATCCCCACCTGGGACGGCAATCCGGAGGTCTTCGAGCTCGATCCGGACAAGCTCGGCCTACCCAACCGGATCATCCCGGCGGGCTCGTCCTTCAGCGCCACCGGCGTCATCGGCTTCGAGTTCGGCGACTACGAGCTGTGGCCCAACGAGCTGAGCGTCGATCCGGCGCCTCTGCCGGTGCCGGTGCGGCCGCGGCAGGTGGGCGAATTCACCGTCGGCTCGCTCAACCTCTTCCGTTTCTTCGACGACGTCGACGATCCGCCGAGCGTGCGTTCCGACGGCGTCTTGCGCGACGACTTCGTGGTCTCCACCGCCGAGTTCGATCGCCGGCGTCTGAAGTTCGCGCGCTACGTCCTCGAGGTGCTCGACGCGCCCGACGTGCTGGCGGTGCAGGAGGCCGAGAAGGTCGAGGTCTTGGAGGCCCTGGCAGCGGAGATCGCCGCCCTCGATCCGAGCGTGGTCTACGACGCCTTCCTGATCGAGGGCAACGACGTCGGCACCATCGACGTCGGCTTCCTGGTGCGCGACACGGTGCAGGTCGACGCCGTCACCCAGCTGGGGGCGGAGGAAATCCTCACCTTCGACGGCTCCCTGCTCCACGACCGGCCCCCCCTGCTGCTCGAGGCGCGGGTGCTGTGCGACTGCGACGATGCCTTCGACGGCGCCGGCGGCGACTCCGATTCCGGCAGCGACTCCGGCAGCGACTCCGGCAGCGACAGCGACTCCGGCGCCGGCACCCCCGGTTGCGAGCCCGGGGCGAGCTTCCCGCTCAAGGTGATGGTCGTCCACAACCGTTCCCTGGGCGGCATCGACGATCCGATCGACGGGCCGCGGGTGCGCCAGAAGCGCTTCGAGCAGGCGCAGTCGATCGCCCGCAAGATCCAGGCCTTGCAGGACGCCGACCCCGACGTCCGCCTGGTGGTGCTGGGCGACTTCAACGCCTTCGAATTCACCGACGGCTTCGTCGACGCGGTGGGCCAGATCCGGGGCGACTTCGATCCCGACCGGAATCTGATCTGCCAGACCAACCCCTGCGACGATCTGGTCGACCCGAATCTCGACAATCAGGTAGTGAGCCTCGACGCTCAACAGCGTTACTCCTTCATCTTCCGCGGCAATGCCCAGGTGCTCGACCACGCCCTGACCAGCCGGGGGCTGGCCGATCGCCTGCGCGGCCTCGAGTACGGCCGCGGCAATGCCGACGCCGCCTTCGATCTGCTCAACGACGACTCGACGCCGCTGCGGGCGTCGGACCACGACGGTCTGGTGCTCTACCTGGAGAGCGATTGTCCGCGGGCGCTCAAGGAGCGGGCGATCGAGACCTTGTCCGCCGTCCTCCCCACCGGCGATCCGGCGGCCGACGACGCCATCGGCGAGGCGATCGCCGCCGTCCTGCGCAGCCTCTCCTCCGAGCTGTGGCTCGACGGCCGCCATCTGTCGGCGGCGGGCAAGACGGTCTTCGACGAGGAGAAGGATGCCGTCGAGGAGCTGCTGGAGGTGGCCGGCGGCGGCGATTCGGACAGCGATTCGGACAGCGACTCGGACGCCGACGAGGCGCCGTCGCCGGAGGTGGCGGCGGCGGTCGCCGCCGCCATCGCCGACCTGGTGGAGGCCGATCGCCTGCTCGCCGAGGTGGCGGTCGGCGACGCCATCGCCGCCGCCGGCGCGTGTCCGCCGGGCGACGGCGACTGCGACAAGGCGGTCAAGGAGATCGACAAGGCCGTGGACGAGCTGGCGGCGGCCGCGGAGGAGCTCGCCGACGGCCGGCCCGACAAGGCGATCCAGCGCTTGAAGAAAGCCTGGGAGCGGGCGCAGAAGGCGCTCGCCAGGCTGAGCTGACGGCGCCGTCGAGAAGGGCGGCGGGCCGGCGATCGCCAGGGCCGATCGCCGGCCGCGAGCGTTCCCGAACGGGGTTTCGAGCCGGCTTTTGAAGCCGTCCGAACCCCCGCCGTTTCAAAGACTTGCGAGCTTCCCCCGGGGGCCGGAGAGATGGCGCAATCGACCTCCGGTTGGTTCGCTAGAATGGCTTCCGTGACGCACCTAGGTCTTACCGCCGGCTCGGGTTCGGTACAGGCGTACGCCGCCAACGACCTGCCTCACATCGTCCGCTCGCTGGCCGACGGCCGGAGTCGGGTGCGCGTCTGCCAGGCGGCGGGGGATGCCCTCTGCCGCGCTCTCGACCTGGCTGCGGTGGAGCTCGCCCTGTGCCATGGCGGGCGCGAGGGCGTGGTCTTTACCACCACCGCCGGCGACGACCTGGAGCCGCCGGACAGCGTCTTCGCCAGCCCCTCCGGCGCCATCCGCCTGTACGTCACCTTCGCCGACGACGACCAGCGGGTGCTGCTCGAGCCCGTCCTCTACGCCACCCTGGAGCTGCTCGAGCTCGGCGGCGAGCTGGAGGAAGACGCACCCGTTCCGCGTCCGCTCCCCGCCACCGGCCCCGAGCCCCGCACCCTCGACGGGCGGGTGGAGAAGATCTACGATCAGGCCCGGTCGATCGCCGCCGGCGACATCGGGGTGTTGATCCGCGGCGCCTCGGGCAGCGGCAAGGAGGTGCTGGCGCAGCTCATCCACCAGGCGTCGCCGCGCGCCGGCGAGGTCTTCCTGGCGCTCAACTGCGCCGCCCTGCCGCGGGATTTGCTGGAGGCCGAGCTTTTCGGCGTCGAGCGCGGGGTGGCGACCGGGGTCGAAGCCCGCGCCGGGCTCTTCGAGCGCGCCCACGGCGGCACTCTCCTGCTCGACGAAATCGGCGACATGGCGCCCGACACCCAGGCCAAGATCCTGCGGGTGATGCAGGAGCGGGAGGTCAGCCGGCTGGGCGGCGCCCGGCCACGGCCGGCCGATGCGCGCATCGTCGCCGCCACCAACCGCGACCTGGAGGCGCTGCTCGAAGCCGGCTCCTTCCGCGGCGACCTCTACCACCGGCTGGCGGGGTGGGAGGTCACCTTGCCGTCCCTCGCCGAACGCCGCGCCGACGTGCCCAACTTGGCGGCCCACTTCCTCGACCGTGAGATGAGGCGCCTGGGCCTCAGGCCCTGCGGCATCAGCCGCTCCGCCCTGCGTTCGCTCACCGCCTGTCCGTGGCCTGGCAACGTCCGCCAGCTGGAGCGACAGATGGTGCGCGCGGCGCTCTTCCTCGGCGATCGCGAGCCCCTCGCCGACGTCGACCTGCACTGCGGCGGCCGGCAGGAGCCGCCGCCGGAGCGCCTCGAGGCCTACCTCGACGGCGTGGAACGGCGGGCCATCCGCCAGACCCTGGACCGCTGCGGCGGCGACGTGGAGCGGGCGGCCGAGCAGCTGCGCATCGGTCGCTCGACGCTCTACCGCCGGCTCAAGCAGCTCGGCGTCGCCGGAGCGTAGCCGTGCCCCTCGAGCTCGTCGTCCACTACGGCAACCGCACCCGGCGCTACCCCCTCGGCGGGGACGAGATGATCGTCGGCTCGAGCAGCGGCTGCGGCATCCGCATCGCCCATCCGACGGTGTCGCGCCGTCACGCCCGCCTGCGCACCGTCGCCGGCGGGGTCGAGATCGAGGACCTCGGCTCGCGCAACGGCACCCGCCTCGGCACCCGAGCGGTGGATCGGCCGACCACCATCGCGCCGGGGACGGTGATCGCATTTGGCGGCGTCTCGGCGCTGGTCGAAGAGGTCGCTGAGGACGACCTGGAGCCGGCCCTGCTGCTGCAGCCGGCGGGCACCGCGGCGGAAGGTCAGGCCGCCGCCGACGTGGTCGATGCGCCGACCGCGTCGGTCGAGCCCTTCGACCACTTCACCCGCCAGGGTCTGCCGGAGCTGGTGGCGGCGGTGCGGAGCGGCGCCGGCGAGGCGGCGCTGGCCGAGGTCCTCGGCCGCTCCCTGGCCAAGAGCGTGCCCTGTCTGTCGCTCGCCGTCTACCGGCGCGCCGGCGAGGAGAGTCCGCTCTTCCGCCTCGACGAGCCGGCCGACGGCGGTCGGCTCGGCGGCGGCGAGGTGGTCGAGAGGGGGGATCTGCGCCTCGCCTGGACCCTCCCCACCCGCGGCCAGGCCGAGCTCTTCCGGCCTCTCGCCGAGCTCGGCCTCGACCTCCTGCGGCTGGCGGTGCGGCGGGCGGCGAGCACGCCGC
>RFGL01000014.1 GCA_003697015.1 Acidobacteriota bacterium
GGCCGGGGGGGGCGCGCCGGTTGAGCCGGCGCATGGCTACGACGACCCCCGAATCGAGTGCGAGACGGCACCGGCCCCTGACGAGCTTTCCGCGCCTGCGGCTGGTGCGCGAGGACCGCAAGGACGGCAAGAGCCGCGTCTTCGAGGCCGAGCTCTTGGCCTATCTCGCGGCGCCGGAGCTGTGGCAGCTCGGTGCGGCGAGGACCATCCGTCCGGCGTGGATCGCCTACCTCACAAGCGAGGGGGCGGCCCGCGCCTTCACCAGCAACTTCCGCCGCGGCCTGAAGGCGACGGCGGACCTGCAGACGTACGAGATTCCGCGTACCGCCGGCCATCGCTGGCTCACCACCCGGGTGCGCGCCGGCGACGTCGAGGCGGTGGTGACGACCGCCTACCTGCCCGAGCTCTTCCACCTCGAGCCCACCTTTCCCGATCGGCCCGGCGCCCGCTTCCTCTTCGCCCCGCCCCGGTGGTGGCTGGCGGCCCAGGCCGAGGAGCTGGCGGAGGACTTCGGCGACGACGCTGCCGGCGCCGCCGCCGGCGCGCTCTTTGCCGCCTACCTCGACCGGCGCACCCACCTGCCCCTGGTCAACGACCTGCGCTTCCACCTCCAGCTCTACCGGGCGGCGCAGGAGGAGCCGTGGCTCAGCCGCCTGGGGGAGGACCCCGACCTCTTCGGCGACGGCCTCGAGGCCGTTGGCTTCGACGATGTGCTCGCCGTCGACGTCGGGGCGCGCGACCTCAACCGCTTCATCCGCCGACAGACCGCAATCTTTCATCAGCAGGAGATTCAGAATGGCACGCATCGCATCCCAGCAGATCGCCGGCTACTACCCGACCCCGGCCACGCTCCTGAGCAGCTTTGCTTCGATTTTGCGTTGGCCTGATCCCTACGACGGCACCACCTCGATCGTCGACCCCTGTGCCGGCGACGGCGCGGCGGTGGCCACTCTGCGCCGGCTCCTCTACGAGGCGGCCTGCGAGCGCTTCGCTCGCGAGACGCGGTACGGCTACGCCATGCCGGTGATCCGCGCCTGCGAGCTCGAGGCGGTGCGGGCGGAGGCCCTGGCGAGGAAGCTCACCGCCTACCGCGACGTGACCTATCACGGTGACGCCTTCCACCTGCGCCGGACGTGCGGCTACGCTACGCTCCTTTATCTCAACCCGCCCTACGACGTCGACCGGGAACACAAGCGCCTCGAGCATCGCTTTCTCACGCGCTTCGCCGACCACCTGCTGCCAGGGAAAGGGTTTCTCTTCTTCCTCGTCCCCTGCCACGCCCTCGCCGCGTCCGCCGACTTCCTGGCACGAAACTTCCACGACCTCCGCTGCTGGCGCCTGCCCGAGCCGCACTTCGAGGTCTTCAAGCAGGTGCTTCTGGTCGGCCGCCGCGCCGCCCGACCGATCCACGGCGCGCCGCACGCCAACGCCGTCCGCCGCTGGGCCCTCGACCCTTCGTCCCTGCCGCTGCTCGAGGAGCGCTGCTCCGATCCCTACGAGGTCGAGCCCGCAGGGGACGACGAGCGCCTCTCCTACGCCATCCGCTATCAGCTCGAGGATCTCGATACGTCCGCGTTGCTCGCCCACCTCAAGCCCCTCGACGATCCCCAGATCGGCTTCGATCGCGGCGCGCGCCAGCTCCTCGGCGTGCCGACCCCCACCGCCGTGCCGCCCAAGCCGACCCACATCGCCATCGCCCTCTCCTGCGGCATGTTCAACGGCAAGCGCCTCGAGCCCAACGATCCATCACGCCACCCGCCGATCCTGGTCAAAGGGGTCTTTCGTCGCGAGCGCACGGAGGTGGCGGAGAAGCGCAATGCCGAAGGCGAGCGCACCGGGGTGGTGGCGGTCGAGCGGCCGCAGCTCATCCTCACCATCCTGCGCCTCGATACCTTTGACTTTCACACCCTCCTCGACGGCACCCTGCCGCACGGCGGCGACAATCCCAGCCTGTGGACGGCGGCGGATTTGATCACGTTCTACGATCGCAGCCTGGCGCGGGTGATGACCGAGCAGTTTCCACCGCTGCACGATCCCAAGGACGAGGCCGCCAGGATCGCGCTCCCGGCCTTGCCCCGCCGCCCGTACCGCGCCCAGGACCACGCGATCCAAGCCTGCTTGAAGCTGATCGCGCAGGGCCGCAATCCCAACCTGGTGGCCGAGGTCGGCACCGGCAAGTCGACCATGTCGCTCTACGTGATGGCGGCTCTATCACCGCAACGTCTGCCGCGCACGCGTCGCGAGCTGCGCAAGCTCGGTCTCGACGCTCGCGCCTTGCCCCGCGTCCGCCGGACCCTCATCCTCTGCCCGCCGCATCTCCTGACCAGCTGGACCAACGAAGCGAAAGCCGTGGTGCCCGACGCACGGGTGAAGATCCTCCGCCGCCCCGCCGACCTCGAAGCCGACGCCGAGATCTACGTCCTGAGCCGCGAGAAGGCCAAGCTCGGCCATCCGTGGAAGGGTCTGCCGCAGCATCCACGCCTCGACGCCCGGCTCAAGCCCGGCCGCGACCTGGCCCGCGCCAGCCTCGCCGGCATCTGCCCGCGCTGCGGCGAGCGCATCCAGACCGACGCGTCCTCCAACGCCCGCCGGCGCCTGCGCTGCTCCCACGTCCCCCGCCTCCCCGCCGGCCTCTACGCCCGCCACGCCCGCGACCTCGCCGTCCTCCTCGCC
>RFGL01000136.1 GCA_003697015.1 Acidobacteriota bacterium
CTCCAATGCAACGTTCCGCGTGAGCCGTCTGCTACGCCATTCGAGCACCGTCCGCACAAAGCCTTTCGATCGTTTTGCAACCTTGCGTTCCCGTCCTCCGCCTCCGCTGCGCTCGACGCTACCACCCGCCTTCGCCGTGCTGCGGACTCCGTCGCGGGATCGATGGTCGTCGCCGCGCCGGCCCCGCTTGCGCGACTGCGGCCGCGGCGGGTGGTGGGGTCGGCGCATGCGGAGGCGGAGAAACGAAACGACAACGAAAGGAGCAGACGATGAGCGGTTACGACTTGAGCAGCGACGAGCGCGAGCGCATCGATCGGCTGCAGGTGAGCGTGCGGCGGATGGACGGCGCCCACAGGGTGGTGGCGATCGGCGGCGGCATCGAGTACCTGCATCGCTGTGCGTTCGAGAAGGGCTGGCGAGCATGGGAGCTGGTGAGGAAGGTGCGAGAGAAGCTTCGCAACGGCGGCGACCTGGACCTGCGGCACTGGGAGACGGTGGAGGTGGCGTGATGGGCGCCACGCCGAGCTTGAGCAACGCGCAGCGCGGCGCGCCCGCCCGGGCGATGCGCCAGCTCTGCCGATGGATCACGAACAGCATCCGACACGACGGTCGAAAGGAGCGCTCTCATGGCTGACATTCGTTGCGCAAAGTGTTTGGAGCCCTGGGATGCTTACGGCGTCCGGCATGGTGAGATGACGGAGCGGGAGTCGGAACTTTTTCTCCGCGGCGAGGGCTGCCCCTGCTGCAACTTCGGTAGGGACTGCCCGAACTGCATGGGTACGGGGAAGGAGCCTGAGGAGTACCCCTCTTGCGAGCATTGCTACGGCAAGGGCTATATGAACGTTCGACGTCTGCTCAATGCCGCTCCGGGTACCAGCGATGAGCAACTGTACTTGAATCGCTGGATCGTCGGCTACGAGCCCAACATGGTCGAGATTGCCGGCCCGCAATTCCTACCCGGCCACGAGGCGAGCTACTACCGCTGTTGCCTCGAGAGGCTCGGCGAGGGCGCCGGCCGCGTCGAGCAACGTTGGGCTTATTGCGATCGCGGCTGCCACGATCTCCTCGACCCTTGCACGCGCTGCGGCGGCACAGGACGCCTCGATCCCGACGAGGACGATCAATTGGCTGCCGCCCGCGACGAATTGGACGCATCCGACGAGGATCCCGCGTTGATCCTGCAAAGACGCGGCCTTCTTTAATACAAAACGCACGATCGCAACAAGGAGATTGCCATGCGATCTGTTATCAGCGAGATTCAGAACGAAGACCCATCCTACGATCCCCTTGCGCTCGCTCTCTCAAGGGCCAGGGTATCGCGCGAGGAATTCCAAGTTGCGTGGAGCACCGTTCTCTGGGACGGCGTGTATGGGCCGTCAGGGCTCGACCCTGGCGCTCCCGGCGTCACGGCTTCCCTCGAGGTGCTGCGGGCCGTTCGCGATGCCATCGATGACTACTACGAGCTCGTCTACCTCGGTGACGACGAGACCGGCGAGCCGATCGAGAGGTTGGAGCTACGGTGCGAGGCGGCCGTGATCGCCCGTGAGCTCTTCTCGCCGGTTATCGAAATCTGGAGTGCCAATTTCTAGAGCGCCTCGGCCATGGAACCCAACGACGACGACGAATCACGAAACAGAAACGATAGGAGATGGACGATGAGGGTCACGGGAAAAGCTCAGGAGGTCGCGCGGAAGATCATCGGTGCATTCGAGCGCGGTACGGTGCCGGAAGCGCTCTCTGTGGTTCTTCTGCCTCGACGAACGGACATCCCGGCAGCACGTTGGAGCTGGCCGAATCGCTTCATCCTGGCGCTGAACGACTGCGTCGACGCCCGCGGCTTCCGCCAGTGGAAGAAGGTCGGGCGATCGGTGAAGAAGGGGGCGAAGGCGATCTACATCGTCGGACCGATCACCTATCCCGCCCGCGAGGACGATCCCGAGCGCGGCATCAAGAAGGGCGATCGGATCGTCACCGGCTTCAAGGCGATTCCGGTCTTCGCCGTCGATCAGACCGAAGGCGCTCCCATTCCCGGCGACCCGCATTTCGAGGTGATCGATGAGCTTCCCCTGATCGATCTGGCGCGCGCCTGGGACATCTCGGTGCGGGTGATCGACAGCGAGCTACGCAGCTGCCGCGGCTTGTTTCGGCCGGGACGCATCGGCCTCGCGGTCGAAAACCTTTCAACCTGGGCCCACGAGCTGATCCACGCCGCCGAGCATCGCCTGCGCGGCGGGTTGAAGCCCGGCGAGCACGCCGACCAGGAAATCGTCGCCCAGTTCGGTGCGTCGGTGCTGCTCGAATGCCTGGGGTACGAGCGCGAAAGCGACCGCGGCTTGACCTGGAGGTACATCCGCCGCTACGCCGGCGACGACGAGCGCAAAGCGTTGCGGATGTCGATGGAGCTGATCGACCGCACCTGCACCGCCGTCGACTTCATCTTGAACGAAGCCCGGCGCCTCGAGCAGCAACGTGCGGCCTGACGTCGGATCCCCCCGGCCGGCGGACGCCCGGGGGGCGTCCGGACGCGTCGAGCTGCTTGCCGGTACAATGCCGCCGTCCGATCCGATGCGCGCGAGGGAATGATGCTCGATCACCCCACCATCGACGCGACGACGGCCTCGCGCCGGCGGGGGGAGGTGCGGCCTTGAGCGGCGGCCGGCCGGCTGCGGCGCCGGGGAGGCCCGAGCGTGCCGCCCATGCGTCGATCCGCGGCTACCTCTACCAGACCGCCCTCGGGGTCGAGCGCTGGCTGGGGCTGGAGGAGGGGGAATACCTGCTCTGCGAAGGCGACGAGGACCTCGACCGGCTGCTCCTCGGCGGCGGCGGGGTGAGCGAGCAGGTCAAGGCCCTGAGCGGCGAGGTCAACGTCCGCGACCGGCCGGTGATCGACAGCCTGCGCCAATTCCTCCTCACCTACCACGCCCTGGGCCGGCGCGGGGAAGAGCGGCGCTTCGTCTTCACCACCACCGCCCGCCGCCGCTTGCAGCGCACCCATGACCTCAAGGTCGACGTCCTCGGCGCCTGGCACGACCGCGACAAGCGCGACGACGTCGTCCGCGCGCTGAAGATTCTCCTGCCCAGCGAGAAGACGCGCGACGCCGAGGCCCTCGACGCCGCCCTCGCCTGGCTCGAGGCGGAGGGGCGCTGGGGCGATTTCCTCGACCGGGTCGAGTGGCGGATCGGCGAGCCCGACCTCGAGGGCGTGCGCCGGCGCATCGCCGGCCTCCTCGCCCGCCGCGACGACACCCGCGGTCTGCCCCCCGAGACCCTGACCGACCGCCTGCTCGCCGAGCTCCTCGAGGCCTCGAGCCGGGCCGAGCCCCGAGACCGCCTGCGCGGCCGCGACGACCTCGAGCGCTTCGCCCGCACGGTGGGCGGCGAGCTCGCCCGCTGGGCGACGACGCCCCGGGCGGTGAAGCTGCGCGAGCTCCACGACGAGCTGGCGGGCTTGCGCCACCTGATCGAGGACGGCGTCGCCGAGCTGCCGGAGGATCCGTCGCCGGGCAAGCTCCTGACCGCCGCCTACGAGGTCGTGCCCTTCGACGAGGAGGGGCGGCGCCGGGAGCTCGACTTCCTCGCCGGCTGGTGCGACGACGAAAAGCGGCGCGGCGTCTGGCTGCTCACCGGCGAGGGCGGCGCGGGCAAGACGCGGCTGATGATCGAGTGGTGCCAGCGTCTCGCCGCGCAAGGCTGGCACGCCGGCTTCCTGCGCCGCGA
>RFGL01000137.1 GCA_003697015.1 Acidobacteriota bacterium
CTGGGAGAAGCTCGACGTCGGCCTCCGCCTCACCCTCTGGGGCGGCGTCGACCTCACCGTCGAGCACGCCCGCAACCAATTCGTCGTCCGCGGGCGCAAGGTCCACAACGACGAGCTCCTCACCACCCTGCGCCTCCTCTTCTGAGCCCGCGACGGCGGTCGCGCCGATTAAGTTATTGATACAAAACGACTTGTAAAAAGGGTGGCACCGACTTGTAGAAAGGGTGGCACCTGGCGGATGCACTTGGCGGATTGGTCAGACATCGTCTCCTCGCCACGGGGCCACCTCTCGCCAGAAGGCGTAGGGGCGACGCCTGCGTCGCCTGCTATGAGTCGACGGCTGACAGCCGCGGGAACAGCTCGATCGCATAGAGACAGTGCTCGCGATTCTCTTGCCAGGCCGAGAAGGGCAGGGGGAAGACTGTCAGCCCGGCGCGCTTGAGCATGCGGTAGCGCTCGAGGTCGAAGGCCGGGGCGAACGCGCCGGGATAGCCGACAAGGTCGATCCCCAGGGTGCGGCCGTCGCGCTCAATCACCAGGTCGACGGGCATGCCGGCGACCGGGAAGGCGGGCCAGACGCTATAGCCGCGGTGGGTCAGCTCCTGGGCCACCTGGCGCTGGAACGCATCCTCGATCTCGCCGACCGGCCGGCGTGCCGGCGGGTGATCGATCTCTTCCAAATAACGGCGCAGGAAGGATCCGGCGGGGACGTCCTCCGGGGCGAGGGAGCAGAAGACGATCTGGCGATCGCGGGCGCGGGTGACGGCGACGTTGAAGACGTCCGGGCGGTTGAGAAAGATGAACGAGCCGAGCGGCGAATCGCTGTCGACCGTAAGGG
This sequence comes from Acidobacteriota bacterium, assembly GCA_003697015.1. Taxonomy (GTDB): domain Bacteria; phylum Acidobacteriota; class Thermoanaerobaculia; order Multivoradales; family J023; genus J023. Next base: position 839 of record RFGL01000137.1, read on the forward strand.
AGATGAACATCACGTCGCGCTCCTCCCCCTGGAAGGCATACGCGGTGCCGATCAGCAGGTCGTGCCGCTCGATGCAGCTCAGGGCAAGCTGATCGTTGAGCAGGGCGGCCAGATGCTCGACCTGAGCGCGGAACGGCGACAGGACCCCGAGACTGTGGCAGAGCTCTTCCGGCAACCCTTCCTGGTGCGCTACCCAGGTCTTGACCTCGGCCACCAGCTCGTTCGCCTCTTCGGGATTCGCTCCCGATCGGCTGCGACGGCCCGCGACCCGACGCAGCTCGAGGCCGCGACGGCGTACCGTGCTCGGACGATCGGTCATCACCCTCAACCTTCCGCGATAAAACTCACGGTTGCTGAACGCGATGAGCTCGGGCGCGCCCCGGTAGTGCTCGTCGAGGAAGCCCACCTGTTGCTGCGTCGAGAGCGTTTCGCTCACCCGATCGAGCAGGCTGCGGTCGCGGAAGTCGAGGTCGTCGTGCTCGCGCTGGTCGAGACCGTGACGTTGCGCCAGGCGACCCTGCCGTGCACGTGACAGGAACGAGACGTGACGCAGCTGCCGGGGATCGCCGGTGATGAGCAGATTCTTGCCGCGGTCGATCACCGGCAGGCAGCTGGCCAGGTCGCATTGGGTAGCCTCGTCGATGATCACCAGGTCGAAGAGCCCGCTGGTCTGCGGCAGGGCGCGGTAGGCGCTGGCGAACGTCACGGTCCACAGGGGAAAGGTGTGGAGCAAGACGCCGAGGTCGACGCGTGCGAGGATCTTGTCCTGCCGGCCGGAGTGACGGGCGCGCAGAGCCTTCATGAAGCTGACCAGCGCCTCGCGGTTGCCGTCAAGAGCGCGGACGATGCGATCGCGGATCGTGCCGCGCAGGATCTTCGCAGCGTGCGAGACCCGCAGGTCGAGTGCCGCTTCGTACTCCGCCAGCAGCCGCCAATGAGCGCCCTGCTGGTTGAGCATCAGCCGCATTCCGGGCCTCATCACCGCGCGCCGAACGGCCTTCAAGAAGCCGTCCTCGGGCGAGACCGTCATGCGACCCAGCCGCTGTTCGAGGTCGCTGCGGCGTGCGAGCTTGCCTTCGAGCGCGGCGAGCCGACCCTCGTATTCTTGCAAAGCCCGCCGCAGGTCGGAGGTCGGGCCGAGCGGCTCGCCACGCAGGGGTGAGGCGCCGCCGAGCAGGTCTTCGAGCTCCCTTTTGAGTCTCTTCAGCTGATCGCTGCGGCCAGCCTGCATGGCAAAGCTCGGTGCGCCCAGGAGGAGCGCGATCTTGTCCTCGACGACCTTCAAGACCTGCTGGCGGCGGGCGGCGATCAGCACCGACCGGCCGCGGCTCACCTGATCGAGAGCCACCGCCGCGATGGTGAACGACTTGCCGGTGCCCGGGGGGCCGATCGCCACGCTCAGGGCACGACGCCGGGTCGCTTCGAGGATTTGGGTCTGGGCGGCGCTGAGCACCGCCGGCACCCGGTTGAGCTCGTCCGTCGCGTCCTTCGGCCCCACGGCGGTGGCTGCTGCTGCGGGCTCGACGTCGCCCAGCACCGTGCGCAAGGGCAAGCTGTGATCCTCGCGGGAGGCGAGCTGACCGAGCTCGCTGAGGATGCCGCGGGTCTCGAGGGGCCGCGGGACCAGGCCCAGGGCGCAGGCGTTCAGGCAGCGCAATCCGCTATCTTTGCGCCTCGCCGCGCGCACCGCCTTCTCCACCTCGTCGCGCTCGCAGAGCTGCGGCAGGCGGTGGAGGGCCTTGGCGTCGACGTCGGGGAGGACCTCCTCCAGCAGCCCGACCAGCTCGAAGACGTCCTCCCAGGCGAGGGGCGTCTCGAGCTGCCAGTCGAGCAGGCCGGCGAGACGTTCCGCCACCGGTTCCTCGCCGCCGACGAACGCCAGGATGCCGGGCATGTTCAGCCGCCAGTCGGCGAGCTCGAGACGCAGGCTCAGGCCGCCACGCCCTTTCGGTGCTTTTGTGAGCACCGCCGGCACCACCAACAGCGGAGCACACAGAAACGTTCGCCCCGGTCCGTCGACCAGGCGCCGCCCGACGATCGGGAACGCCATGTAGAGAAGACTCTTCTCGCGCCGGTAGAGGCTGGCGGCGCGTGCCAGCACCTCGATCTCCTGGCCGTAGAGCGGGATTCGTTCGCTCAGGCTGGACAGCAGACGCTCGCGGGAGAGGAAGCGGCAATGCTCGATCTTGGGCGCGAGCAGACTGTAGACGCCGCCGCCGCGATTGTCAGCGAGATAGCAGTCACGCAGATAGCGGATCTTGCTGGCAAGGTCGGCCATGAGCTCGTCGACGTCCGATCGTCTGATCCCATCGCGAAGCGAGCGGGGACGATACTAGCAGGTTTCGGGCCATGGCTGCGCGACCGGCACCTTTTGTGTCGGCGGTGTGGCTTGGGTAAGCCTATGGCAGTGATAGCCACAGGAGATCGTCAGCCCCTGACCCTGACGACGTCGCCGCGATCGAGAACCTCGGCTACGCCGCCAAGCGCCTCGACCCGGTGTCGGCAAAAAGGATGGTACCCGCCGGCAAGAAGGGTGGCACCTGAACAGGGTAGGGGCGACGCCTGCGTCGCCCTGGTCCTGGGGGAGGCCCTCGCGGCACCTGGCACTGGTACGTGGCGAAAAAAGGGTGGCACCTGGCGAGCACCTGGCGAAAAGGGTGGCACCTGGCGAAAGCACCTGGCGAAAAAAAGGGTGGCACCTGGCGAAAAGGGTGGCTGGCGAAAAAGGGTGGCACCGCGTATTCGTTGCACCGCGTATTCGTTGAGATAACTTGTTGTAATAAAATGACTTGCGAAGATCGTGGCACCTGAGAAGGGGAAGAGGCACGGGGTTGACGGGGGGCGAATCCGGAGTATACTTAAGCGCGTACTTACTTGCTGGAGGACTTATGGACCCTGAGCTCATCGACCACACCGGACTCTGCCGCGCCTCGATCTGCAGCGCCGCGGAGATCCGCGCCATCCGCCGCCAGCTGGCGGCGAGCGAGACCGAGTTGGCGGCGACCCTGCGCTGGCTGGAGGCGATCAAGGATCCGACCCGCTTCAAGCTGGTCTACCTGCTGTGGCGCTACCAGCGGCTCTGCGTCTGCGACCTGGCGAACGTGCTCGGGGTTACCAGCTCGGCGGTCTCCCAGCACCTGCGACGGCTCAAGGACCTGCAACTGGTCGCCACCTCGCGGGTCAAGCAGACCATCTTCTACAGCCTCGACAATGCGGACTTCGTCGCCTTCTTCGAGCGCCTCAACGGCTCGTCCGACGACGGCGCCGGCCGCGAGCTCCGCGCCGCCGGCGCCTGAAGGAGAGGTCATGGATCATCCTGAGGATTGCTGCAAGGCTCCAGCGCCCGAGGGTGGCGACGGTCGTCTGATCGTCATCGGCGGGGGCTCGGCCGCCTTCGCCGCCGCGCTCAAGGCGGACGAGCTCGGCACCGAGGTGGTGCTGATCAACGACGGCCTGCCGATCGGCGGCACCTGCGTCAACGTCGGCTGCGTGCCGTCGAAGACCCTGCTGCGGGCGGCGGAGGCCCATCACCGGGCGGCCCATCCGCGCTTCGCCGGCATCGACTCGCGCAGCACCGTGCGCGACTTCGCCGCCGTCATCGAGCAGAAACGCCAGCTGGTCGCCGAGCTGCGCCAGGGCAAGTACGTGGACGTTCTCGCCGGTCGCGAGCGGGTGCGGCGCGTCACCGGCCGGGGCCGCGTCGCCGGCCGCCGGCGGGTGGCGGTCAACGGAGAAGTGCTCGACGCCGGCCGCATCGTCGTCGCCACCGGCGCGCGGCCGGCCGTGCCGCCCGTACCCGGTCTCGCGGAGGCCGGCTATCTGACCAACGAGAGCCTCTTCGAGCTCGAGCGGCTGCCCGATTCGGTGATCGTCCTCGGCGGGCGCTTCGTCGCCCTCGAATGCGCCCAGATGCTCGCCCGCTTCGGCAGTCGGGTGACCATCCTCCAGCGCTCGGAGCGCATCCTGCCGGGCGAGACGGCGGACTTGACCGAGGCGCTGGCCGGCTACCTGCGCGCCGAGGGCATCACCATCGAGACCGGCGTCGCGCTCCGCGAGGTGAGACGCGACAACGGCGGGGTGGAGGTGACGGCGGAGATCGGCGGCCGCCGGCGGAGCTTCCGCGGCGAGCAGATCCTCGCCGCCACCGGCCGGGCGCCCAACACCCGCGACCTCGGGCTGGAGGAGGTGGGCGTCGAGCTCGACGATCGCGGCTTCGTGCGGGTCGACGACGCCCTGCGCACCAGCGTGCCGGGCCTCTACGCCGCCGGCGACGTGATCGGCGAGCCGATGTTCGTGTACACCGCCGCTTACGAGGGCGCGCTGGCGGCGGCCAACGCCGTCACCGGCGACGACCGGCGGCGCGACTACGGCGCCCTCCCCTGGGTGGTCTTCACCGATCCCCAGGTCGCCGGCGTCGGTCTCGACGAGCGCCAGGCGGCGGCCGCCGGCATGGCGGTCGACGTCTCCGTGCTGCCCCTGAGCCACCTGCCGCGCGCCCTGGCGGCGCGCGACGTCCGCGGCTTCGTCAAGCTGATCCGCGAGCCGGCGAGCGACCGTCTGGTCGGGGCGAGGATCCTGGCGCCGGAAGGGGCCGAATTGCTGATGGAGCTCAGCCTGGCGATCAAGCACCGCATCCCGGTGGCCGAGCTGGCGTCGTCGATTCACCCGTACTTGACCCTCGGCGAAGCGGTCAAGCTCGCCGCCATTTCTTTCACCAAATCCGTCGACAAGCTCAGCTGCTGCGCGGCGTGAGATGGAGGCCGACGAGCATGGAGAAGACCCACGACAACCTCTGGCTCGCCCCCGGAACCGTCGCCGCAGCGTGAGATGGAGGCTGACGAGCATGGAAAAGACCCACAACAACCTCTGGCTCACCCTCGGAACCGTGGCCGCCGCCGCCGGCGCCTCCCTGTGCTGCATCCTGCCGCTGGCGGTGGCCGTCCTGGGGGTGGGATCGGCCGCCCTGGGAGCCAAGCTCGAGCCCCTGCGGCCCTACTTCTCCGTCCTCACCCTCGCCCTCCTGGGCTACGCCTTCTACCGCGCCTACCGGCCGCAGAACGCCGACTGCGCGCCGGGCGAAAGCTGCGCCGTCCCCGACAACCGCCGGCGCCAGCGCC
>RFGL01000138.1 GCA_003697015.1 Acidobacteriota bacterium
CCTCGGATGTCAAGCCCGCGCCGCGCCATCCGGCGCGACCGGCGGGAGGCTGGGGGGTGGGTCAAGAGCGGCGACGGGTGGTGGCGACGCAGGTGCGAAGGGTTTCAGGAGGTCAAGGGGTCACGTCGACGCCGTCAGGGACGAGGACGTGCTACGTCAGGCACGGCGTGTCGAATCCGGTCAGCCACAGCTCGGCGTTCCCTTGGAGCCGATGAACGAGGCGCGGGCAGGGCATCGCGCATATGCCGTGCGAAGCCGTCGATGTGAAGTCGAACTGGCCGCGGTGCGCCTCGCCGGTGATCACCTTTGCTTGACAAGATCGCTCAGCGACGTCGCTGGGCCAGGATCAAACTCTCTTTGATTGACGCGCGCGTAGCGCCACGCTGAGCGGGTCGCGCTGCTCACCCGCTCGCACCAGTCCCGGATCGCAGCATCTTTGGCGGCGGTTCCCTCCCAGACGCGGCCCTTGGTCTCGATGATCCAGTTGACCTCGCCTTTGCCGCTCTGCTGCACCACCACCCAGTCGGGATGGTAGAAGCCGATGGCCCCGCTCGGCTTGAGGTAGTCCACCCGGAACTGCGTGCCGGACTCGCCCTGCTCGGTCGTACCGAGCGCCGCGAAGCGAAGAACGTCGGCCGCACTGTCGAGAAACGTGGCGAAGCGGCGCTCGAAGTCGTTGTAGGTGGCGACGTAGTTGAAGACGGTCTTCGCAGCCACGAGCGGGGGCAGGTTACGGCGCCAGCTGAAGGGGCGGGTCTCTGAGAGGCGATAGTCCGCCTTGTCAAACTCGAGGGCTTTCCGCTCGACGGTCAGCTCCGAGATCTTCCGCGCCAGGTACTTGGCGATGCCTTCCTGGATCTCCAGCCGCGACAGGTGTGAGCGAGCCACCTTGCCTTCGACGTTGACCGTCCTGCCGAAGCAGCGAGTGACGACGTAGTCCCGCACCGCCGGGTACAGCTCCGCGAATCGATTGGGAAGCTTGGCCCGGTCGATGACCTTGTTTGTGATGCTGGCCAGGAGCTCCTGCGCTGGCGGCAGCGCGTCCGCCGCAACGTCCGCTTGGTGCACCTCCGTTTCCGTCGTCGCGAACTCCATTCTCAACTTCTGGCGGAAGGCCTCAGCAAGCTCCTCCTGGTCGTAGATCGGCTCGAGCACGGTGACGTCCAGCTCCGCCAGCTTGCGGACCTCATGCACGAGGCTCGGCTTGGTGATGGGAATCGCAATGTCGTAGGCGAGCCGCTCCCGGACGGGCTCGATGATGACCGGCGGCGGCGGATCGGTCTTGGTGCTGGCGACGCCCACGCCTTCGGCTTCGAGCTGGGAGCGCAGGACGTTCAGCAGGTTGCGGGTGCCGAGCACCTCCAGCGTCTGGGTGCGGTCAGGGCTGACCTGCGTCATCAGCCGCAGGCCGCGACCGATCACCTGCTCGGGCAGGATCTCGGCCTTGGCGGTGAAGGGACGCAGGCCGAGGACCACCGTGACGTTTCGTACGTCCCAGCCCTCGCGCAGCATCATCACGCTGACGATCACCTTGATCTTGCTCTCGGCCTTGTCGATGTCCCTCGCGGCCGCGCGGGCCTTCTCCAGGTCCTTCTTGGTGATCTCGCCGGCCTTGTCGGTGTGGATGACCAGGACCTCGGATTTCTTGAAGCCGAACTCCTTGGTCTTCCAGAGGTACTCGCCGATGGCGTCGGCGTAGGCGTTCTTCTCCGCCATGATGAAGAGCACCGGGCGCGTGCCGAGCTTCTTGTAGACCTTGTGGTGCTCCTTCCATCGCTGTACCGCGGCGCGCAGCCAGTAGCCGTACTTCTCCGCGATGTTGTGCCTGGTGACGTGATCAGGATCGTCCTTGGGCTGCTTGGTGTCGTCCTCCTTGGTCACGATCAGCGGCGCCTTGACGATCCGATCCTCGACCGCCTGGGCGAGAGGGTAGTCCACGATCGTCCAGGGGAAGTACATCCCGTTCTGGTCCTTGGGGGTGGCCGAGAAGTCGAGCCACAACGAGAGCCCCTGCGGCAAGGCCTGGTGGATGGCGAGCAGCGACCGGCTCCAGGCCAGATCCTCGTCGTGGACGTGGTGGGCCTCGTCGTTCAGCACCACGAGGTCGGGCAGCGACTTGACGCGCTCGAGCATCGAGCGCTGGCCCGAGGCGGCCAGATCCTTCGCCGGCTTCTTGCCGAGCAGGGCCTCGATGGCGTTGGCGGGGGTCCATCCCTCGTCTCGGGACTCGTAGAGCTGGTGGATGTTGGTGAGGAAGAGGTTCCCGGAAGGGTCGGGCTCGGCCGCCTCACCGCGCAGGATCACCTTCTGGCTGAACGCGCCGCGCCACTCGGGAGGGATCAGCGGGATCTGGTAGAAGATGCGGTTCGCCGCGAAGTCCTTCTCCAGCCGCTGGTAGACGATCACGTTGGGCGCGACGATCAGGAAGTTCGTCGAGAGCGGCGAGTCCGGCACGCGCTGCTTGTGGAAGCGGGCCCAGACGATGGCCATGGCCATCACCCAGGTCTTGCCCGAGCCGGTGGCCATCTTGAAGGCGAAACGGCGCAGGTCCTCCGGCGGCAGGTCCTGCACGCCGTCGCGGTCGAGCTCAGGAACGTACCGCCGCAGCTGCCGGCGGCCGTCCATGGTGGTCTGAAAGGTGACGTTGTCGCTGAGCAGGTCCTTCTTGAACTTCGTCGCGTGTGCATCGATCAGTGCCTTCGCGTCCCGCTGGTCCGCGATCTCCACCAGCCACGCCAGGGTCTCGATCGCCTCCCGCTGGCAGAAGTAGTAGCGCAAGGGCACGTCGAAGCCGGGGACCTCGTGGTCCTCCTCGAACCAGTACTCGAAGAGCCGCCGCGTGACGTCGGAGGCGCCCTCGTAGGCGCTCTCGCGCCAGGCATCCACCTGCTCGCGGATCTTCGGCACCAGCAGGAGCCGGCTCGGGCGCCGTCCCTCCGCGACACGCCAGCCGGTCCGGGCGCTCTCGTCCTTGACCAGGTGCTGCGTCGGTCGCTCCCACGGCCGCCGGCCCGGGATCTCCGGAAGGTCCTTGTCGTAGGCGATCACCGCCCTCGCCATGGCTACTTCACCTCCACGTCGAAGGCCTGGGAGGTGTCATTGCCGAAGATGTCGATCACCTTGACCAGGATGCGGTACCTGCCCGGCTTGTCGTAGGTGTGGGGGTCGGAGACGAGGGGCAGCTTGCGCTCCTTGCGCGTGCGGTAGGCGACCCAGCCCTGCATGAAGGTGTCGTTCTGGAAGTCCCAGTCGATGGCCCAGTAGTCGATGTAGTCGGACCACTTCTTGACCTTGGAGCGCACGTCCTCGGGGATCAACTCGGTATTGGGGATGACGAAATCCTTGAGCTTGACCTCCGCGGTGAGCTTCTTGGCATTCGCGATCTCCGCCTCCAGGTAGGCCAGCTCGAAGAAGCGAACGTCGCCTTTGGCCGCGGCCTGCTCCTCCATGACCTCCCGCGGGATCTGCAGGAGCAGGAGCTTGACGCCCTTCTTCTTTGCTTCCGCGACCATCAGGTCGTAGAGGCCCATCTCCCACTCCCAACCGAGGACGTGCAGCTCCTTCTGCTTGAGCGCGACGCACTCGTCCACCGCCGCCTCGATCTCGGCGATGGTCACCGGCGCGTCCACCGCGCCGATGTGGACCATGGCCTTGCCCTTCTTGCCGTGCAGGTGGGTCATGCCCGCTACCGGCTGGGCGCCGTAGAGCTTGAGGATGAAGGCGAGGTACTCGTAGAGCGCCCGCTCGGTGAGCGACTTGGCCTTCTTGTCGCCGAAGGTGACGCCCTGCCAGTACTGGCGCTCGTACTTGCCGAGGTTCAGCACCTCGAAGGGCTTGCAGTTCTCGATGCCGAGGAGGCGCTTGCGGGTGACGTGGATGGCCCAGCGCCCCAGATCGCAGCCGATCCAGCGGCGGCCGAGCTTCTCGGCCACGGCGAGCGTCGTGCCGGAGCCGCAGAAGAAGTCGGCTACGAGACTTCCCTCGGTTGACGAGGCACTGACTATCCTCTCGAGCAAGGCCTCGGGTTTCTGAGTGGGGAAGTCCCATCTCTCGGTGCCCATCGGGTTTACAGGAGGAATGTCGTCCCAGACCGAGTCGACGATGTCTCCGGGCACCTCGTCCAGGTAAATCGTTCGGGCACCTCCGCCCGTAGGATTGACGTCGTCACGGTACAGGCGGCCGTCCTTGTCTTTCTTGAAGCGGGCGATGTACTCCGCCCGATGAGGCTTGTACTGCACATTCCAGATGCGCTCGTCCGACTTGGAGTAAACAAGAATAGTGTCGTGCTTGCGGGGGAAATTCTTGGCGGTCTTGCGCTTGAAGCCAAAGTAGTGCCAAGCGATTTCATTAACGAATGCGTCGACTCCGAACACGTCGTCCAGAATGCTGCGAATTAGGTGGCTGACGTGCCAATCGCAGTGGACGTAGAGGGTGCCCTTGGCTGACAAGAGATCCCTAATTCCGCTCAACCGCTCGCTCATCATCGTCACGTAGCTAACGGTACCGCTACCCCAGGTGTCGCGGTACGCCTTTTCCTCGATGGCCGACTGTTCTTTGAAAACCTCTTCGCCTGATTCTCCGATTGGCGCTGTAAACGAGAAATCCGCTCCCGTCGCAAACGGCGGATCGATGTAGATCAGGTCGATCTTCCCCGCGAACTTCTCCAGCAGCGACCCCATCACCAGCAGGTTGTCACCCCAGATGAGCTTGTTCTTCCAGCCCTCCTCGAAGGTGTCGCCCTCGCTGCCCTCGTAAATGTCGAAGAGCGTGCCCTGCACGCCGCCCTTCTTCGCCTCGCGGGTGGCGCGGCTCTCGTTCACGGTCTCGATGACCTGGAAGGGGAGGCTGACCCGGGGCACCTCCTTGAGCGTGCCGTCCTCGTTGTACTTGCCGGGCCAGACCAGCTCGGTCTTGGTGATCTCGATCTTCGCCATGCGTTTCCTCTCGTTCAGTCGGCGAACGGGATGATCCCCTCGCTGTGGCAGAGCAGCCGCAGGTCACATTCCTGGCAGATCCCAGGCTCGGGCGGTTCCCGCACCGCGAACTCGCGGGCCTGGATGCGCCGCACGGTGTCGTCGAAGTGGCGTCCCGCCTCCTCGACCCGCCGCGGGTCGTAGGGCAGCACCACCAGGGCGTCTTCCTTGCGCGCCTCGGAGGTCCAGTAGAGAAGCAATCGGTCGACGCGCCGGCCGTGCCGCTGCTCCAGGATGTGGGCGTAGGTGCAGAGCTGTCGCTCGTAAGCGGCGATCAGCTCCGGGCTGTCCTTCGGCCGCGGCGAGGTCTTGAAGTCGAGCAGCTCGAGCTTGCCGTCGCCGCCCATCAGCAGGTCCACCTTGCCGGCCAGGATGTAACCGTCCTTCTCCAGCGAGACGTCCACCTCGGTCTGAATCACGCGGCGCATCTCGTCCCGGTTCTGGCGGAAGTAGTCCATCACCTGCTTGAACGCCGCCTCCTTCGCCGCGTCGCCGATGGGACGGACGGCGGAGAGGCTGAGAAACCGGAACGTCCGGTCGAAGATCTCCCGGATGCGTTCTTCGTCCAGCTCATCCAGCCTGCCGTCCAGGGCGAAGCGGTGGATTTCCTCGATCGTCTGGTGGACGAGCAGGCCGAAGAAGATCACCGCCGAGCGCGAGGGCGTGAAGTCGTACTCGCGGAAGAACTGGTACTGGCGCGGGCAGGTCTCGTAGATCCGCAGGTCGCCGGTGAAACTGTAGGTCTTCTTGACCGGCATCCGCTCGCGAAGCTTGAAGCGCTGGGCCGCCAGCAGGTCCTGCTGCACGTAGGGCCACTGCGGCAGCCCCTGGAAAATCGCCGCGAAGTGATCCTTGGGGCGCTCGGACGCCGTGAGCACGAGCACGTTCTGGGCGCGCGAGAAGGCGACGTAGTGCAGGCGCATCCGATCGAAGAGGGTGATGCGGCCCGCGGGCTCGAAGGGCGGCCGGTGGTAGAAGGGTCCGAGATCGCGGTCGATCTGCTTGGGGCTCGCGAGCTGCGTCGAGAGCGACCCGACCACGACCACCGGAAACTCCAGCCCCTTGGCCTGGTGGATGGTCATCACCTGGACGTGCCCCTTGGGGAAGGGGCGGTCCGGGTCCTCGTACTCGTTGATGCCGCCGTCGTAGAGCAGCCGGAGGAAGCTGTTGAAGAAGTGGAAGCGCAGGTACTCCCGGTTGCGGTGAGTGATGACCGTGTAGTGGTAGTAGACCTGGAAGACGTTCAGGAGCTGGGAGAAGATCGCCACGTTGCGGGCGGCGTTCTCGTCGCGGACGGCGCTCCGGAACCTTTCGATGGCGAGCAGGCGGTAGAGGTAGTCGGCGGGGCGCACGTCGAGGGACTCGCCCTCGCGCAGGCTCGCGATCTCCTCGGTCCACGCGCGCAGGGCCGCGGCGAGGGGGTGGGCGCCGCCGAAGCGCCGCCCCACCTCGAGGATGGCTGCGTCCACGTACGCGGCAAGCCCGCCGACCGCGCCCGCTACCTGGCCGCGCCCGTCGCCATGCCAGCCGAAGAGCACCGCGAAGCACGCGACTAGGTCGCGGATGACGTCGTTGTCGAAGTACGCCCGCGCACGGGGGCAGAAGGCCGCGATCCCCCGCGCCTCCAGCGCCGCGAGATAGGGCCCGCTATGCTCCTGCCGGACGCTGTGCAGCAGCAGCGCCACCTGGCTGTAGTCCTCGATGATCGCGTTGTCCTTCAGGTACTCCACCAGATCCGCGAAGCGGGTGGCCTCGTCGCGCTTGTTGCGGCCCCAGATGGCGAAGACCGCCGGGTACTCGGGGTGCGTGGCCGCCTCGTCGGCGTCGATGGTCTTGTCGTAGCGGAAGGACGGGCCCCTGGGATTCGACCAGTCGGCCGAGGCCATCCAGCGGTCGTACGCCTCCACGATCCGGCGGTGGGAGCGGTAGTTGGTCGTGAGCCTGACGACCGTGCAGCCCGGCATTCGCTGGGGAAACTCGAGGATGTTTCGCACCGTGGCGCCGCGGAAGCGGTAGAGACTCTGGTCCTCGTCCCCGACGACGCAGAGGTTGCGGGTCTCCTCGGTCAGCTTCAGGAGCAGTCGTTCCTGCACGTAGTTGGTGTCCTGGTACTCGTCAACAAGGACGTACCGGATGCCACGACTGACGGCAGCGCCGGTCTCCGGATCATCGAGAAGATCCAGGACGTGGCGCTGGAGGTGCGCGAAGTCAACGCGGTTGCTCTCCGCCAGGGCCCGTTCGTAGCGCTGGTACGCGCGGCCGATCCCGGCGAGGAACGGATCCTCCGAGTCAACGAGGCGCTCGGGGTCCACCAGCTCCTCGGTGATCTTGTCGAAGTAACCGCGCGCCCCCGAGATCGCCGTCCAGCGGGTCTTCCAGCGACCGAGGTACACATCGTTCTCCGGCGGCCCGATGATCTCGTCGAAGTGCTCGAAGACAAAGAGGAGCTGCGTCAGCTCGTCGAGCGTGTCGTAGTTGTGGCCGAGGCTGGTTCGGTGGCGGTGCCGCGTGAGCACGCGGTTGCAGAGGCCATGGATGGTGGAGACCGTCAGCTCGGAGAGGCCCCCTGGATCGCCCGCCTTGCGCGCCGCGGCCGCCAGCCGATCCCGCATCTCGAACGCGGCCTTCTCGGTGAAGGTGCAGAGGATTATCTCTTTCGGCTGCGCCTGCCCGAGGAGCAGCAGGTTCAGCGCCCGCAGCACGATGCTGTAGGTCTTGCCCGAACCGGGTCCGGCGATCACGAGCAGTGGACCCTGCAGGTGGCCGATGACCTCTCGCTGCGCCGGATTCAGGTCCGGATAGTGCTCCAGGATCGCGGGGGCGATGGTCACAGCAGGCCGGCCTTCCGGAAGCTGAACGACTCACTCGCCGAGACGATCAGGTGATCGACGATCTTGACGCCTACCGTCTCCGCTGCCAGGACGAGCGCTCGGGTGAGCACCTTGTCCTGCTCGCTGGGCTGCACGTGCCCGTTCGGGTGGTTGTGGGCGAGGACGAGCGCTGCCGCGCCGCGCTTGAGCGCGGATTCGACGACCCGCCTCGGGTAGACCGCAGCACGGTCGATCGTCCCCTCTTCGAGGGTCTCGACGCCGTCGCGCAGAAGGCGGTAGCCAGAGTCCAGGTAGGCGACTTGAAAAACCTCGATCCGTAGCCCTCCGAGACGCATGCGCCAGAAGTCGGAGAGCCGGGACGGGTCCGCCAGCGAATCCTGTCCCTCGCCGGTCTGCTGCAGATAGAGCGTCGCGGCCGCCCGGATGACCTTGAGGGCGACCGGGGCGACGGTCCCGAGGCCTCGAACGGACCTTAGTTCCTCGATCGGCGCGTCCAGGATGCTCCGGAGGTTGCCGAAGCGGCGGATCAACTCCTTCGCGGGCTGCTTGACGTCCGCCCGGGGGATCGCAAGCGTCAGCAGGAGCTCGACGGTCTCGTGATCGGCGAAGCCGTCGAATCCGGACTTCAGGAATCGCTCGCGGAGGCGCTGACGGTGGCCGAGGTAGTGCGGCGGATCTTTGCTCGACCTCATGTCGGTCATCACCGGAGGCCAGCCGGGATCTGCGTCGGGTAGCAGAGCTGGCCGGGCAGCGCCACCATGCAGTCCACGGCGTCGGCCTCGATCAGGTTCTTGCGGCCCTCGAATCGATCGGACAGCCGCTCGTCGTCCTCGTCGGTAGTCGGTCGATCCCGGATCAGCTCGACGTGGTAGGCGTTCATCAGTTCCCGCCCAGGTGGCCCCGGCCTCCGGCGCCCCTACAGCCTTGGCTCCCCCTCCCGGCTGGAATGCCAGAGTGCCAGAACCTCGACCAGCTCCCGTCCCGTCTCCACCCGGTAGTAAAGGTAGTAGCGCACCCGCCCCATGAGCACGCGTCGAATCCCGGCGATGCGGGAGTGGCGCACCGTCTGGCCGGCCAGGGGCAAGGACGAGACCAGGGCGAACGCTTTCTCGAGATCTTCCTCGAACGCATGCGGCGCCTTGGGCCGATTCGCCAGCCACCAATCGGCGGCCTCGCGAATCTGTGCCGCCGCCCGTGGAGCGACCCGCAGCCTGTACCTCAGGCGCGGCTCTTCGCCTTGAGCTCCTCCAGGAGCGTCCAGCCGTCGACGTAGCGGCCGGCTTCGATCTCGGCCAGGGCCTCGCTCAGCTCCTGCTCTTCGGCGGGCGAGAGCGCGAACGGCTCGTCGTCATCCGCGGCGAGAATGGCGACCCGCGAGCCCTCGCCGATTTCCGGGGGAACCTCGATCCTGCCGTCGACGACCTGTGCGGTCACGAGCTTCATGCGGGCATCTTAGCATCGGTGGCCTGACGAGCTGCTCGGCCACTCGAAGATCCTGACCACGCAGCGGTATGCCCACCTGGCGGACGACCCGCTACGGCGGGCGAATGAAGAGATCGGGGCGACGCTCGAGGCGACGATGGCGGGGCATGGGACGGCGGAAGCCGGCGACATTCCGCGCACGTCCGGCTGACGTCGCAGCCGCCAGGGATCGCCGATCACCAGCCGGCGCGCCCGCGGCGGCCCGCAGCGGCACGATTCAACTGGAGGGCCGCTCGTTCTCGTGCTCGGCGATGAGCTGCCGGAAGATCGGCACCAGCTCGGTCGGAACCTCCATCAGCGTGTGCTCGGGGCTCGACAGGGCTGCCTCATGCTCCGCGGCGGCTTCGTCGTCGGTCTGGCTCTCGTAGTGGTCGAGCACGTCCCGCACGCGCCGTTCGTTCCAACCAGGGGGGTAGTCGTTGCGCTTGCTCACGATCTCTTTCGCCTTCTGCGCCGTCGGTAGGCCGTCAGGGCCTTGCCCCGTAGATCATACGCCGTAATCACGAAGAGGCTTCGACGGCCGGGGTCCGGAACGTAGACGACCTGAAGATAGCGACCCGCCGCGGTCTGCCCCAGAGCCGCGATGGCGACCAGGCCCAGCACCAGCCCCAGGTCGGCCGACCCCTCGAGCAGACAGGCGTCGCACACCGGCTCGCCGTCGAGATGCCCCACCGGCCCGCCACCGGTCGCCGC
>RFGL01000139.1 GCA_003697015.1 Acidobacteriota bacterium
GAGGGTGAGGCCCGGCTCCCTGCCGGCCGACGACGAGGGCGAGCTGTCCCTCGCCAGTCCGGCCCTGGCGCGGGTGGCGGCGAGCGTCGACAGCTTGCTGCAGCCGCCGGTGGAGCAGCCTCCCGCTCCGGCGCCGGCCTCACCGCCGGCGATCGAGCAGCCCCTGACGAGTCCCCCGCCGGCCGCCGGCCTGGTGCCGGAACCGCCGCCGCCGGCCGGATTGCTGGCGCGGTTGGCGGCGATGGTGATCGACCTCGGCTGGGGGGCGGTGCTCGGCGTCGGCGTGGCCTTCGCTCTCGGCGTCGCCGACCAGCCGCAGGGCTGGCAGCTGGCCACCCTCGCCGTGGCGCCGATCTTCGCTCTGGTGATCCTGATCGGCTGGAGCGTCTGGGGCACCAGCCCGGGCAAACGCCTGCTCAATCTCTACGTCTGCACCGCCGCCGGCCGGCCGGGCATCGGCCTGCTGCGCGCCGCGGTGCGGGGGGCGGGCTACCTCCTCACTCTCCTCACCCTGGGCATCGGCTTCCTCCTCGCCGCCTTCGGCGACCGCCGCGCCCTGCACGACCGCATCGCCGGCACCTACGTCGCCCGGCTGCCGTAGGCCCTCAGTCGCCGATCACCACCAGGCGGCGGTCCGCCGGCAGGTGGCGGTAGAGGGTGACGCCGCCGCGGGGCCAGCGGAGGCGGAGCGCGTCGGCGCGGGTGCGGGGGCCGAGGCCGAAGGCCAGGACGAGCTCGTCCTGGGAGAGGAAGGAGGTGGCGGTACGCAGCTCGCGCAGCTGGCGGCGATCGCCGGTCTCGAGCACGGTGCGGGTGCCGACGGCGAAACGGTCGCCGTGGCGGGCGCGGGGCACGACCTGCAGCCAGTGGCCGCCGGCGGTGAGGTTCTCGTAGACCTCGGCGTGGTCGTTGGAGTTGACGAAGACCAGATCGAGGTCGCCGTCGAGGTCGAGGTCGGCGAGGGCCAGGCCGCGGCTGGCGCGCACCTCCGACAGGGTGTCGTCGGGCAGCTTGCGGAAGCGGCCGTTGCCGAGGTTCTCGAAGACGTGGTTGGGCTGTTTGTGGGGGGTGGGCGAGCCGAGCTGCTCGGCGTTGTCGTTGATGTGGCCGTTGGCCACCACCAGGTCGAGGTCGCCGTCGAGGTCGAGGTCGGCGAAGGCGACGCCGAAGCCCAGCACCAGCAGGCTGGGCTCGGCCAGGCCGGCGGTGAACCGGTTGTCGATGAACACCCCGCCGGCCATGTTGGCGTAGAGCCCGTTGCTTTCGAGCTCGAAGTTGGTCACCGTCAGATCGAGGTCGCCGTCGGCGTCGTAGTCGCCCATCGCCACCCCCATCCCCGCTTCCGGCCGCCCCTTGGGGCTGTAGCCGGTGCCGGAGAGCAGCGACAGGTCCTCGAAGCGGATGCCGCCGCCGTCGACGCGGCCGCGGTTGCGGAAGAGGAAGTTCGGCGTCAGGTCGTTGGCGACGTAGACGTCGGGCCAGCCGTCGTCGTCGAGGTCGCCGACCACCACCCCCAGGCCGTTGCCGACGGCGCCGTCGAGCCCCACCCGGGCGGTGGCGTCGGCGAAGCGCACGACGCCGCCGGGGCCGGGGCCGAGATTCTCGTAGTAGCGGTCGGGCAGGGGGTTGTAGACGTCCGGAGGGCAGTAGGCCTCGATGCCGGTCGCCTTGTCGCTGCAGTCGACGTTGTTGTCGAGGGAGAAGTCGACGTAGTTGGTGACGTAGAGGTCGAGGTCGCCGTCGCGGTCGAAGTCGGCGAAGGCCGCCGACATGCTCCACAGGGGATCCCCCACGCCGGCCTCTTCGGTGCGGTCGACGAAGGTGCCGTCCCCCCGATTGAGCAGCAGGACGTTGGCGCCGAAGGCGGTGAGGTAGAGATCGAGATCGCCGTCGCCGTCGACGTCGCCGGCGGTGCCGCCGGCGCCGTAGCCGTCGAAGGTGATGCCGGCCTCTTCGGTGCGGTCGACGAAGCGGCCGCCGTCGTTGCGCAGCAGGCGGGTGCGGGGCTTCTCGCCGCGGTAGCCGGGCAGGGGCGCACCGTCGGTGAAGAGGAGATCGGCGTCGCCGTCGCCGTCGTAGTCGAAGGCGATCACCCCGCCGGCGATGGTCTCCACCATGTAGTAGCGGCCGGAGCCGCCGTGGTGATGGCGTACCGCCAGCCCCCAGTCGGCGGCCACCTCGCGGAAGCCCAGGGTCGTCGCGGCCGCTGCGTCGACGGCGGGGAGGATCGAGGCCGGGGCCAGGAGCAGCAGGAGCGGCAGGTGCCGCACGGTGCTCAGCGCTTGACCACCTCGAAGGGGATCGAGCTCGATGCCGAGCCGTTGGCCGGATGGCGCACGGTGACCTGCAGCTGGTACTCGCCCGGCGACAGCCCCTTGGTGTCGAGCTCGCCGAGCAGCTGATCGCCCTGTTTGGTGCGCTTCGGTTGCTTGTCGACGGTCACCTTGCCGCCCTTGACCTCGTTGCCCTCGTGGTCGGTCACCCAGGCCTCGACCTCGAGCTTGTCGTCGAGGTTGTAGCCCAGCAGGCAGACCTGGGCCTTCTCCCGCGGCGCCAGCCGCGGCCGGGCGGCGGGCAGGAAGGGTTGATCGCCGAGCATGAAGGGGAAGTCGACCTGGCGCTCCTTCTGCGCCGCCTCGCCCTCGCGCACCATCAGCCAGGTGCCCAGGGGCTCGGGCACCAGGGGCGGCGAGAGGGAGGGGGCGGCGCTGTCCTCCTCCGGCACCGCGACCGTCGCCACCCGCAGGGCGAAGTCGCCGGTGGCGCCGTTGCGCACCAGGGCGCGCACCGAGTAGGTGCCGGGATCGAGGTCGAGGTGGCCGTAGAACTTGAAGCCCTTCTGCAGCAGGCTCGGCCCCAGCTTGGCCATGTCCATGCCGGCGATCTCGCTGAAGGTGTCGATGATCTCGCCCTCGTCGTTGAGGGCGTAGCCGAAGATCTCGGCGTTCAAGGACTCGCCCTCGAAGCCGCCGACGAAGCTCGGGCCGTCGACCTCGATCAGCACCGGGACGTAGGCCGGCTCGCCGGGGACGCGGATCGGGGTCGCCAGGACGTTGGCCTCGACCGTGCCCTGGTCGTACCCCGACATCACCACCTCGGCGAGGTCGAAGCGCTGCTCGATCGGCAGCCGCTCGCTCAGCGGCTTGGGCGCGTAGTAGCCCGCCCGATGATCGATCCGGGCGCCCCGCGGGCCGTTCTTCAGCCGCACCTTGAGCTTGTGGTAGGAGCCGTCGGGTGCGAGGTCCTTGGGCTGGAAGGCGAGGAGGTAGGTGACCGAGGTCGACTGGATCATCTCCGCCATCGCCTCGTCGAGGCGGTTGAAATTCTCGAAGAAGCCGCCGCCGGTGCCGCGGGCCATGGTCACCAGGCTGCCCTTGCCGTCGCCGCGCTGGCCGCGCACGTCGCCGCCGGCCCGCAGGCCGCCGATGTCGACCGACTGGATGATGACGTCGGCACGGCGGAATTCCTCCAGCATGTCTTCGATGTCGTTCTGCAGCTCGGTGTTGCCGTAGCGCTCCTGGCTGTCGACCTCCCACAGGCGCCCGCTCTCCACCGCCCGGTTGCCGCCGCTGGCGCCGCCCTGGATCTGCTCGCCGGTGAGGAATTCGGTGGAGAAACCCTCCGATAGGAGCACCACGTGCTTGCGCCCCTCGACGCTGTCGAGCACCCGGGCGAGATCCTTCAGCCGCTTGGCGTAGGTCTTGGCCTCGCTGACCAGGGCCTCGCGGTCGGCCTGGGCGGCCAGCCGGTTCATCTCCTGGACGTGCTCCGCGGCCAGCGAGTCCATGTCTTCCGAGATCGAGCCTTCGTCGCTGCTCCCTTCCCGTTCGGCGATGGTCAGG
This sequence comes from Acidobacteriota bacterium, assembly GCA_003697015.1. Lineage (GTDB taxonomy): Bacteria > Acidobacteriota > Thermoanaerobaculia > Multivoradales > J023 > J023. The sequence goes on from RFGL01000139.1 coordinate 3,843, forward strand.
GCGAGGGGGTCGCTGGAGCGTTGCTTGAGCAGCTCCGGCGAACCGAGGCTGCGGATCGCCTGCTCGACCTGCCAGCGGTCGCTGGTGAAGCTGATCACCAGGTCGGCGCCGTGCAGGAGGCTGTAGGTGGCCACCGCCACCAGGTCGGTGGGATGGAGGCCGCGCAGCAGGTCGAAGGCCGCCTGGCGGGCGCGGACGATCGAGTCGATCTGCGAGTTGGCCATGTCGAAGAGGAGCAGGAAGTGACGCCGGGCGGCGATCGGTACCGGCTTCGGGCGCTCGGCGAGCTCGGCGCTCATCAGGTCGATGACCTCGAATTGGACGATCTCCTGCGGCTTCTTGCCGTCGAGGATCTCGAAGTCGGCGGCGGTCAGGCCGCGGATCGGGTCGCCGTTCTTGTCGGTGACCTGGACCGGCACCTCGACCAGCACCACGTCGGTGCTTTCGGAGAATTTCTGCTTCTGGCCGAGCAGCGGTGCGACCAGCCCCAGAGCGAGGAGGCCGAGGGCGAGGGGGATCCAACGGGCTTGGCGGTGGCGTTCGGACATGGGGGCTTCTCCTGGGCTGCACGCGGGCGGCGCGGCGGGCCGCTGGCAGCCGGTACGACGGTCGGTCTCCGCCTGCCGCTCAGGGGGCGAGGGCAGGCGGGCTCCAGGGTCTTCGTGCATGGCGCGCTTCACGTCGCCCTTCTCATCGGGCGCCGCCCTTCGCGGCGTCGCCGGGACGCTCGATGGCGAACGCTACCACGCTCGACGAGCGCCGGCCGCTGGCCGGATCGGTGGCGGTGATCTCCAGCCGGTAGTCGCCCGGCGTCAGCCCGCCGGTGGCGAAGCGTACCGCCAGCTGGTCGCCGAGGACGTGGCCGAGGCGTTCGCCGAGAGCCAGCGCCGCCGCCCCGATCGGCCGTCCGTCGGCGGCCAGTACGCGGCCGTCGATCTCGGCGCCGGCGAGGTTGCGGCCGAGGAGGTAGAGCGGCACCTCGATCCCCGGCCGCAGGCGCGGCCGGACGATCGGCGCGTAGGGGGTCTCGTCGCCGTGGGTGAAGACATAGGGGATGTCGCGCTCGGCGACCTGGCTGTCGCCCTCGCGCACGGTCAGCCAGCGGTCGGTGGCCTCGGGCACCAACGACGCCACCAGCAGCGGCCCGTCGTCCAGCGGCGCCGGCACGTGGAGCGGCCGCACCCGCAGGGCGTAGTCGCCGCTGCCGCTGTTGCGCACCAGGACCCGCAGGGTGAAGTCCCCGGGCGGCAGGTCGAGATGGCCGACGAAGCGCAGGCCGGAGGCGGCGAGGAGGGGCTCCACCTTGGCGACGTCGAGCTCCAGGAACTGGGTGAAGAAATCGGCGAAGCTGCCGCCGGCGTCGTTGGCGTAGGCGAAGATCTCGGTTCGCAGCACGCTGCCGGCATAGTCGCCGAGCAGGCTGGTGCCGCCGACCTCGATCACCACCGGCACGTAGGCCGGCTCGCCTTCGACGGGGAAGGGAGTGGCCAGCACCGACAGCTCGAGGCTGCCCCGGTCGCGGTCGCTGAGCAGGAGCTCGGCGGTGTCGAGGCGGCGCTCGAGGGCACCGCGCTGGTAGGCGGGCTTTGGGGCGAAGTAGCCCGGGCGGTGCTCGAGCCGCACCCCGGGATGCCCCTTGAGCTTGACCTGCAGGCGGTGGTAGGCGCCGTCGAAGGCCAGGTTCTTGGGGCTGAAGCTCAGCACGTAGGTGACGCTGGTCTTGCTCAGCAGTTGCCCCATGGCGTCCTGCAGGTCGTTGAAGTTGTCGTAGAAGCCGCCGCCGGTTCCCGCGGCGATGGTGAGGAGAGAATTGCGCCCCGAGCCGCCGAGGCTCTGCAAGTCGCCGCCGCCGGTGAAGGCCAGGTTGGCGGCCTCCAGCTCCTGGGTGTCGGCGCCGACCACCGCGGCGCCGCCGACGTTGACCGTGTGGACGACCACGTCGCTGCGACGGAAGGCCTCGAGCATCTCCTCGACGTCGCGGGCCAGACTCGAATCGCCGAAGGTCTGATCGAGACCGGCGTCCCAGTACTGGCCGGTTTCGATCTTGCGGTTCTCCTCGTCGGTCTTGGCCTCGCCGCTGATCAGGGAGCTGTCGAAGCCCTCCGACAGATAGACCACGTGCTTGCGCCCCTCGACCGCGTCGAGGAGCGCCCCCAGGTCGCTCATGCTGCGGCTCATGGCGGCGACCCGGCTGGCGTCGAACCGGCGGTCGCTGCGCCGCCGTTGCTGGTTGATGGACTCCAGGTACTGCTGGAGCTCGCTCTCGAAGTCGACGTCGCCGGACGCCGGGCCCGAAGGAGAGACGTCGGGTACCCCCTGGGAGATCTCGCGGCTGAGCAGATTGCCCTCCACCCGGGTCAGGACGATGCCCAGGGGGTCGGCCTGCAAGCCGGTGAGCTTGTGCATCCCGAGGCTGGCGATCGCCGTCTCGACCTGGTTGCGGTCGCTGGTGAAGCTCAGCACCAGGCGCGGCCCCTGGCTGTGGCTGTAGGTCGCCACCGCCACCAGGTCGGAGGGGTGGAGGGCGTTGCGCACCAGATCGACGGCGGCGGTGCGCGCCTTGAGGATCGACTCCGGCCGGGAGTAGGCCAGGTCGAAGAGGACCAGGAAGTGGCGCCGGGCGGCCATCGGCAGCTCGCCGCCCGGTCGTCCGGTGCCGACCCCGAGCTCCAGGTCGACGACCTCGAAGCCGGTGATGCGCTGCTTTTTCTTGCCGTCGTAGATCTCGAAGTCGGCGGCGGTCAGGCCGCGCACCGGGCGGCCGTTCTTGACCGCGTAGACCGGTACCTCGACCTCCACCACGTCGCTGCGGCCGGTGAAGATCTGGCCCTGGCCGGCGGCGCCGGCGGCCATCACCAGGGCCAGCAGGGAGCCGGCGGCAGCGGCGGGACGGAGAGAGCGGGGCCAGGGTTTCATGCTCATTCTCCTAGGAGGACGGCTGCTGCAACAGACGCGCCAGCTTGAGGGCCTCGGCGTTGGTGGCGTCGAGCTTGAGCGCCCGCTCCAGGTGATGCCGCGCCCGGTCGAGGTCGCCCAGGGCCATGTAGGTCTTGACCAGACCGAGGTGGATCTCGGGGATCTCGGTCTCGCGACGGAAGGCCTGGCGCATGTACTCGAGGGCCTCCTCGGGACGGTTCTCGGCCAGGGCGAGCTCGCCGCGGTAGAGGAAGAAGAAGGGGTTGGTGTTCTGGAAGCTCTCGATCTTCTCCAGCGTCGCCTCGGCCTCGGCGTGGCGGCCCAGACGCTGGTAGGCGCGCACCATGTTGCTGAGGATGGCGACGTCGCCGGGGTCGACCTCGAGCCCCCGCTGGTAGGCATCGAGGGCCTCCTCGACCCGGCCCATGCGGGCGAGGGTGACGCCGTAGTTGTTGATCGCCTTGGTGAACTCGGGGGCGATGCGGGTCGCGATCTGGACCCACTCGAGGGCCTTCTCGTCGTCGCCCCGCATCAGCGCCTCCGCCGCCAAGTTGTTGTAGTAGTGGGCGGCGGCGGTGACGTCGTCGATCTGCTTGAATTCCTTGTAGGTCTTGGGCCGGTAGGGCAGGAAGTCGTAGGTGTGGAGCTTGCCGTCGACGTAGAGCCCGGCGACGATGTGTCCCTGGCTCAGCACCATGCCGTCGCGATAGTTCCAGCGGTTGAAGTCGGTGACCTCGACGTAGAACGGATCGAGCCGCATCTCCCGCGCCACGCCGATGAAGAGGTTGGTGAACGACATGCAATTGCCCTTCGCGTCGTGGAAGGTCTGCACCGCGTTGCGGGTCGGCGTGAGCTCGTACTCCAGGCCGAGGTAGTAGTGGATGAACTCCTGCACCTGCTCGATGCGTCGGTCGACGTCGGTCGAGGGCTTGATCCGCTGGTGCACCAGGGCGCGCAGCTCGTCGCTGAGCTCGAAGGGGACCTCGAGCTTGTCGGCCACCGGCGGCTCCAGTCGCTTGTGGTACTGATCCTTCAGGTAGTCCCCCGAGTCGAAGGGTTCGTAGGTGGTGCAGGCGGCAAGCCCCAGGGCGGGGATCAGGAGCGCGGCCAGGAGCCGCGCGGCGACGTTCGGGAACGGGCGGTCGGACATGGCGATGGGAGGCCTCCTCGGCGGCTCGTCCGGCTCGTCCGGGCGCCGCCGCCGTCTGTGATCGGCTCAAGCCGCATTCTAGTGGAAAGCGACGGGGCGGGAGCAGGGTCGAGCCCCGCCGGCGGACGGTTCGGCCCGGAGGCGCCGCCGCTCGCCCGCGGCACGGCTCCCGCCGCCCCTCAGCGGTAGCCGGCGAAGGTGATGGTGACCGGCCGGTCGTCGATGATCAGGCCGCGCTCGTCGCGCTCGCCGTCGAGGAGGTAGCGGCGGTCGCGGAAGGCGGTGAGGTGGAAGGCGGCGAGGAGGACGAGGAGGGCGGCGAAGAGCCGCGGCGGAGTGAGGGCGCGGTGCAGGCGGCCGGCGACGGCGTGCAGGCCGGTCGAGAGCAGGAGGAGCCAGAAGGGGGAGACGATCATCATGCTGCGCAGGTACGGGAAGAAGGCGACGTTGACCGCCAACCGGTAGGCGAGGAGCACGCCGCCGGCGAGGAGCAGGGCGCGTTCGGCGCGCAGCCGCCAGGCGCCGGCGGCGATCAGGGCCAGGACGGCGAGGAGGTAGGGCGGGTTGGAGGAGATGGCCATGTCGACCGGCGGCCGCAGCCAGCGGCCGGGATTGGGCAGGTCGCGCCAGGTCCAGCCGTAGCCCAGGGCCTGGAAGGAGAAGGCGAGCTTTCGGGCGCTCCTTCTGACGAAGCGCAGGGGGTCGCGGGCGATGGTCTCGAGACCGATGCGGTAGCCGTGCAGGATGAGCTCGTTGTGGGGTGGAAAACGCGGGTCGAGGGCGCTCATCCCCGCCGGCGCCGGCGGCAGGGTGCGGCGGGCGAAGAAGACGTCCTCCTCGCGCTGGGCGAGGGCGAAGTTGAGCGGGCCGTAGAACGACACCGGCACCAGGGTCGGCAGCTCCTCCGGCAGCTGGCCGGCGTGGCGGGCGTTGTAGTCCGAGAGTGCGGCATGGGTGACGACGGCGTAGGGCAGCAGCACCAGGAGCAGGGCGACGGCGGCGCTGCGCAGGGCCGGCCCGCGCCACGCCGGGCGGGCGGCGGCGACGGCGAGGAGCAGCAGGGCGAAGGGGAGGTGTTCGGCGCGGCAGAGGGCGGCGGCGCCGTGCAGCATGCCGGCGAGCCACGGCCGCTCGAGGCCCGCCGCCAGCAGCGCCAGGAGCAGCAGGCGGTAGACCGCCTCGCTGCCGGCCGCCGCCGACAGCAGCATTTCGCCGAAGGACAGGGGCAGCAGCAGGCAGATCCACAGGGCGTGGGGCACCCGGCGGCGTACCAGGAGGAAGAAGAGGGCGTAGCCGGCAGCGTTGATCAGGCTCATCAGCAGCTTCGCTGCGACGTAGGCCCGCGGCGCCTCGAACAGCCACCATACCGGCAGCATCAGCCAGCCGACCAGCGGCGGATGGTAGGGCAGGCCGGCGTCGAGGTGCTGGCCGAGGAGGGCCAGGCGTGCGCTCTCCAGAAAGCGCACGCTGTCGCCGAAGAAGAAGGCGCTCACCGGCGTCGTCAGCTCCGGGCTGGCGAGGAGAAAGACCAGGTGGACGAGGAAGCCCCAGGCGAAGATCGCCGGCGCCTGCCAGGAAGCCGGCCAGGGCCGGCGCGCGCCGCCGGCGGTCTTGCGGGCCGCGCCGCCGGCGGTCTTGCGGGCCGCGCCGCCGGCGGTCTTGCGGCGTCCCTTGCGCCTTCGTCTCGCCGTCACCGCGACGCCCCCGCGCTCCCGCCCCGGGGCGAAGGGGGGGAGCGATCAGCCCCTCCGCCGCGGCCGGCGGGGGGGCTGGAGGGGTGCTCTCCTCCTCGGGCGGCGGCGGTCACCGGCCTCAGTTGAGGACGCTGAAGGGGATGGAGTTGATCTGCCAGTCGCTCGACGGCCCGCGCAGCGCCACCTCGAGGGTGTAGTCGCCGCTCTTCAGGCCGCGCGGCTGGAAGGTGGCGAGCAGCTTGTCGAGGCCGGAGATGCCGGTGGCGGTGCGCTCGATCAGGGATAGGTTGCCCCCCTCGACCTCGTTGCCGGTGGGATCGAGAATCCGCCCGCGCAGCTCCAGCTGCCCCTCGCCGAGGTTGTAGACCACCAGACAGAGGTCCGCCGCCTGCCTGCGCTTGAGCCGCGGCCGGGCGGCGGGGATGTAGGGCTGGCCGTTGACGATGAAGGGGTAGACGACGGTCTCCTGGCGGGTCTCGCGCTGGTGTTCCTTGACCAGTACCCAGCGGCCGGGTTCGTCGAGGAAGAGCGGCGGCAGCATGTGGGGCGGCCCCTCCTCGCTCAGCGCCGGCACCCGCACCCGGGCGGTGCGTACGCCGGAGCGGCCGGTGTCGGCGTTGCGCACCAGCACCCGCACCAGGTAGTCGCCGAGGCCGAGGTCGAGGTGGCCGTAGTACTTCAGGCCGACGTTCTCCATCGCCTTGCGGTTGCCGGCGAGATCGACCTTCAAGGTGTCGGAGAAGAAGTCCTCCACCTCGCCGCGGTCGTTGGTGACGTAGGTGTAGATCTCGACGTTGATCGCGTCCTCCGCGTGACCGGCGAGCAGGCTCTCGCCGCTGACCTCGAGGATCACCGGCACGTAGGCGGTCGCCGCCGAGGCCATGAACGGCACCGCCAGCAGGTCGAGGTCGAGGTCGGCGAGGGGCGCCGCGCTGGCGATGGCGTCGGAGGCGAGGAGGGTCTTCTCCAGCGGATGGAGCTCCTTGAACGGGCGCGGCGCGTAGTAGCCGTCGCGGTGCGACACCCGGCCGCCGCGGCGGTTCGTCACCTTCACCCGCAGCTTGTGGTAGGAGCCGTCGAAGTCGAGGTCACTGGGGCGGAAGGTCAGCAGGTAGGTGACCTGCGAGCGCTGCAGCATCAGCCCCAGCTGGTGGTCGAGATCGTTGGCGTTGTCGAAGAGCTCGCCGCCGGTGCCGTCGGCGATGTAGAAGAGGGACTCCTGCCCCTCGTCGCCGATGTTGTCGAGCACGTCGCTGCCGGCGCGCAGGCCGCCGATGTCGATCGCCTGGATCACCGCGTCGGCGCGGCGGAACTCGCGCAGCATCTCGTTGACGTCGTTCTGCAGCCGGGTGTTGCCGAAGATGTCGTCGGTGTCGACCATCCAGCTCTGGCCGGAGATGATGCGCTGGCGGTCGTCGACGTCGCGGACGTCCTCGGCGTCGGGTTGGCGGCCGAGGAGCAGACGGCCGTCGAAGCCCTCGGAGAAGTAGAGCACCTGCTTGCGTCCCTTGACGCTGTTCAGGGCCCTGGCCAGATCGGCGAGGGCCTGGGACCAGGCGCTGATCTCGGCCCGCTCGAGGCGTTTCTCGGTGACCTCGAAGCGGCGCGCCAGCACCCGTCGCGCCTCGCCGGCGGCGTCGAGCGCGACGGTGCCCACCCGCTCGGCGCCGGCGGCGCGGTCGGTGGCGCTGGCGTTCAGCGCCTGGGAGCGGCGCAAGGCGCTCTCCGAGATGACGAAGCGCAGCGGGTCGGCGTTCATGCCCCGCACCTGCTGGCCGACGACGTCGAGGGCGCGCGCCAGCTGGGCGCGATCGGGGGTGAAGGTGACCAGCAGCTGGGGGCCGAACTCGGTCGAGAAGGTCGCCACCGCCGCCAGGTCGGTGGGATGGAGCTGCTCGAGCACGAAGCTGCGCGCCGCCTGCCGCGCCTTGCCGATCGAGGTGGCGTTGGCGAAGGAGAGGTCGAAGAGCAGCAGGAAGTGACGCCGGGCGGCGGAGGGCATGGCCTGCTCCAGCGGCTTGAGCCGCCCTTCCTCCGCCACCAGCTGCTCGAGGTCGATGACCTCGAAGGCGGCGATCTCCTGGCGCTTGCCGTTGTCGTAGATGGTGAAGTCTTCGGCGGTCAGGCCCTTGACCGGGTAGCCGTCGCGGCCGGTGACGGTCACCGGCACGTTGACCTCGACCACCTGGGTACGGCCTTCGAAGGTGGTCCGGGTCTGGGCCCAGGCGGCGGCGGCGAGGACGGCGGCGGCGGCGAGCACGATGCCCCGACGGAAGAGGGGGAGGCGTCGGCGAAGTAGGTTCATGGTCAGCTCCTCGGTCGGTAGTAGCCCCGGGATCGGCGATCGCCTCCCGCGGTTCAGAGGTCGTCGCAGCACCGCGCGGTCGCCCCGCGCGCTGGTCTCGGGGCCCGCCATCCGAGCTCCCGCGGGCCCTGGGAAGCTCGCCGCTCGGGGTTGATCTCCATCCGCCGATCGATTATACACCGCCTTCGATGACCCGGGCGCTCGGAACCGGGGAGAAGTCGGTCCATTTTTTTGGAAGGGTTGGTTCAACAGGGCGGATCGGCCGCCGGCCGGGATCGTCCCGAGGTCCACCGCCGCTCCGGCAAGCCGCGCGTAAGTCCATTAACCTAAACGACTTGCGGGCCGGCAGGAGAGCTGGGGCCGACCCCTTCCCCACGCCCTCGCGGCTGGCATCATCTTTGCTCCCTTCCAAGGCGTTCGGAAACCACGCTGAGGCATCGAAACTCGGATTTGACTGCATAGGGTCACAGCGGGTACAATGACAGACTCTCGTCTAACCACGCACCGGTACGTCCACCTCCAGAGACGGACTCGAAAAGGTGGAACGACCGTGCGCGGCCCATATTCGTTCTCCGAAGAAGCCCCGGCGATAGGCGCCAGGGCCATGTAAAACCAACATGGAGGTTGGAGCATGAATCGTTTGAAACTGCCTCGCGTGATCGCGATCGCGAGCATCCTGCTCTTGGCCACGACTGGCGCGGTCTGGGCTCAGGCGACGTCCGGCAACCTGTACGGTACGGTCGTCGACAACGAGGGGAATCCCCTGCCCGGCGTCACCGTGACCGTGAGCGGCCAGGGTGCGCCGCAGGTCCAGATCACCGACAGCAAGGGCGCTTTCCGTTTCCTCGGTCTGTCGCCCGGCACCTACGAGGTGAAAGCGGAGCTCGACGGTTTCTCGACCATCGACTACCCGAACGTGCGCATCAACGTCGGCCGCAACACCACCATCGAGATCCAGATGTCGGCGGCGATCGAGGAGACCATCACGGTCACCTCCGAGAGCCCCCTGCTGGACGAGCGCAAGGTGTCGACCGGCGCCACCGTCACCCAGGTGGAGCTGGAGAAGATCCCGACCGCCCGTGACCCGTGGGTCATCCTGCAGTCGGTTCCCGGCGTCCTCGTCGACCGCATCAACGTCGGCGGCAACCAGAGCGGCCAGCAGTCGAACTTCGTCGGCGGCGGCTCCGGTCGTGCCAGCGCGGTGTGGAACGTCGACGGCGTCGAGATCACCGATCCGGCGGCCCGCGGCGCCTCGCCGACCTACTACAACTTCGACGCCTTCGAAGAGATGCAGGTCTCGACCGGCGGTACCGACATCGGTGCCCGCACCAACGGCGTGCAGCTCAACCTGGTGACCAAGCGCGGCACCAACGAGTGGCGCGGCTCGGGCCGGTTCTTCGACACCGGCTCCGGCCAGGCGGATCCGAGCGTCTCGCGCGGCGATCTGGCCAAGCCCGGTCCGTGGAACAACTTCACCACCCAGACCGACCTTGAGAAAGGCAACATCACCGACAGCGTCGAGGAATACGGCGCCGACGTCGGCGGCCCGATCATCAAGGACCACCTGTGGATCTGGGGCTCCTACAGCTTCCAGGACATCAAGGTGCTGGCCTTCGGCGGCACGCCGGACGCCACCGAGCTCGAGAACTGGGCGCTGAAGCTCAACGCCCAGCTCACCGGCAGCAACTCGCTGACCGCCTTCTACCACTACGGCGACAAGCGCAAGTTCGGCCGCGGCGCGGCCCGGACCCGGCCGCCGGAGACCACCTGGAACCAGACCGGTCCGACCGACATCTACAAGCTGGAAGACACCCACATCTTCAACAGCAACTTCTACCTGACCGGGCTTCTGTCCTACGTCGGCGGCGGCTTCGCGCTGGCGCCGGTGTCGGGCCTGAACGCCCCGGACATGGTGCTCGACCCGGGTGGCGTGTGGCGCAACAGCTTCCTCCACCACGAGACGACGCGGCCGCAGGACCAGGCGAAGATCGACGGCAGCTACTTCTTCAATACCGGCAACGCCAACCACGAGCTGAAGTTCGGCGTCGGCTTCCGGGACAATGAGGTGACGTCGAATACGACCTATCCGGGCCACGGCCTGATCGGTCTCGCCGGTTTCACCGGCTTCGGGCCCAACAACGGCGCCCTGACCTACGCCGTGCACGGCGGTCGGACCAACGACACCTTCACCCAGACCAACGTCGTCCTGCAGGACACGATCACCACCGGCAACTTCACCATCAACGCCGGTCTGCGTTACGACCTGCAGGAGCCGGAGGCCGGGTCCTTCACCATCCCGGCGCAGCAGCTGTTCCCCAACGAGATGCCGGCGATCACCCGCCCCGGCGGGCCGATCCCCTTCGAGTGGGAGTCCCTGACCCCGCGGGTCGGCGTGACCTACGCCCTCGGCGCCGAGCGCAAGACCCTGCTGCGGGCCAGCTACTCGCAGTTCGCCGATCAGCTGGGGACCGGCTTCTTCAGCGATCTCGGCGTGTCGACGTTCCGCCAGGGCTACCTCTACTGGTACGACAACGGTGACAACGTCATCGATCTCAGCGAGTTGTCGCCCTTGCAGTTCATCGGCGGCGAACCCGGCACCGCCAACTCCAACCGGGTGGATCCGGGCCTCGACCCGGCGATGACCGACGAGATCATCCTCGGCGTCGAGCACGCCTTCCTGCCCGAGTTGGTGGTCGGCCTGTCGATCACCCTGCGCAACAACTCCGACTTCGTCAGCTCGGAGATCCTGGTGGTCGATCCCGACACCGGCCAGCTGCGCCCGCATCGGCGCAGCGACTACGTGCAGCGCGGCTCGATCGTCGGCACCCTGCCGAACGGCCAGCAGTTCAACATCCCGACCTTCGGTCTCGCCGTCGATCGGGATCCGGCGCGCGGCTTCTTCCGCACCAACGAGGGGCTGGAAGAGGACTACCTCGGCATCAGCTTGACCTTCAACAAGCGCCTGTCGAACCGCTGGATGCTGCGCGGTCACTTCACCGCCCTCGACTGGACGAACGAGAACATCAACGCCGAGACGCTCGAGGATCCGAACCGTTTCGTCAACTCGATTCCGGGCAGTCAGGTGCTGGTGCAGAGCGCCGGCTCGGGTTCGTTCAGCGAGACCTGGATCTCCAGCACGTGGTCGTTCAACATCGCCGGCATGTACCAGGTGGCCCCGGATCGTCCGTGGGGCTTCAACGTCGCCGCCGACATCAACGGCCGTGAGGGCTACGCCATCCCCTACCGGGTGGCTCTCTCCGGCCGTAGCGCAGTGTTCGGCAGAGACGGCATCAACCGCACCATCCTGGTGGCGCCGGAGAACGACACCTTCCGTCACGACGACCCGATTCTGGTGAACTTCCGCATCGAGAAGGAGTTCACCTTCAACAGCTTCGGGCTGACGGTCGGTGCCGACGTCTTCAACGCCTTCAACGACAACTCCACGTTGCAGCGGGATGGAGTTCTCTCGGCCGATCTGTTTGATGCAAACGGCAATCCACTAACTGAGAACATCGACAACTCTGGGGCCGACTTCGTCACCGAGACGGTCAGCCCGCGGGTGTGGCGCTTCGGCGTCCGCCTGAGCTGGAACTGATCCGCTCTCAGATCTGAGTCGGTAGCGAGCCGCCGGGGCTTCGGCCCCGGCGGTTTCGTTTTGGCCGGGGCGAGGGGGCGGAGTAGAATGGCCGCTGCCGGATGGCTGACGACGCCTGGCATAGTCCTTGCCAGAACCACCGGTGAGCACGCCGCCCCGGCGCCGGGGCCGGCCCGAACCATTCCCGCCCGGAGAGAACGATGAAGACCCGCACCTTCACCATCTTCGCCCTCGCCCTGGCCGTCGTTCTGGCGTCGGCCGCCGTCGCTCAGGATTGGAAGGGACGCGGCCGCGTCCAGGGCCAGGTGTTGACCAAGGACGGCCAGCCGATCGAGGGCGCCACCGTCACCCTCTACTTCGGCGAGCCGGGGCATGGCCCGGAGGCCATCAAGACCAAGAAAAACGGCAAATGGGGCTATCTCGGCCTGACCGGCGGCAACTGGAACTTCGTCATCGAGAAGGACGGCTACGTGGCGGCCGAAGGCCAGCTGCCGATCTCCGAGTTCAAGCCGGCCTCCCTGGTGATCAACCTGCGCCCGGCGGAGGAGGCCGCCGCGCCCCTCGACGAGGAAGCGCAGGAGGCGCTGAGCGGCATCCAGAAGGCCAACGGCCTGCTCGCTCAGGGGCAATACGCCGAAGCCCGTGCCCTCTACCAAGCGGCGATCCCCCACCTCGACGACGAGAGCCGGCCGCTGGTCGAGCGCGGCGTCGCCCAGACCTACCTGCTGGAAGAGAATTGGGACGCCGCCCTCAGCACCCTCGAGCAGGTGCTGGCGGCGTTGCCGGAGGATCTCGAATCGTTGAAGATGAAGGCCCAGGCCCTGGGCCACAAAGGGGACGTCGACGCCGCCATCCAGACCCTCGATCAGCTGGCCGCCGCCGGCGACGTCGCCGCCCTGCAGTTGATCATCAACCTGCTCCTCGACGCCGGCCGTGAAGAGGAGGCCCAGGCCTACATGGCGAAGCTGCCGGAGGGCACCAAGGTCGACCCCAACGCCCTGCTCAACACCGGCATCGACAAGTACAACGCCAACGAGCTCGACTCCGCCCTGTCCTACTTCGACCGCGCGGCGCAGGAGAACCCCGACCTGCCCGACGTCTACTACTACCGCGGCCTGGCCTACCTGGCGAAGGGCGACGTCGAGGCGGCCAAGGCCGACTTTCAGAAGCTGCTCGACCTGGCGCCGGACCACCCCAAGGCGGGGGAGGCGAAGGAGTTCCTGGCGGCCCTCTGATGGACGGCCGTGGCGCCCTGGCGCTTCTCGGCGCCGCCCTGGCCCTGGCGGCTTGTGGCGGCGCGCCGCCGCCGGGGTCGTCCTCGGGCGAGGACGGTGCGGCGGCGGGCGGCCCGCCGGCGGCCTTCGACCGCGCCGCCGTGCCCGCCGGCCTCGACGTGCTGCTGATCACCATCGATACCCTGCGTCACGACGCCCTGGGCTACGCCGCCGGTCACGACGCCACCCCGACCATCGATCGCCTGGCGGCCGGCGGCCGGGTCTTCACCAACGCCCACGCCCACAACGTCGTCACCCTGCCGTCCCACGCCAACGTCCTCACCGGGCTCTACCCCTACCAGCACGGGGTGCGCGAGAACAGCGGCTTCGAGCTGCCGCCGGCGGTGCCGACCCTGGCCACCGTCCTCGGCGACGCCGGCTACCGCACCGCGGCGGTGGTCGGCGCCTTCCCCCTCGACGCCCGCTACGGCCTCGACCGCGGTTTCGAGCTCTACGACGACCACTACCCGAAGGGCTCCCACGCCAGCGACTTCGTGATGGCCGAGCGGCGCGGCGACGAGGTGGTCGAGCGGGGTCTCGCCTGGTGGCGCCGGCACGCCGGCGACAGACGCTTCCTGTGGCTTCATCTCTACGATCCTCACGCCCCCTACGAGCCGCCGGAACCCTTCGCCAGCCGCTACCCCGGCGATCCGTACCGCGGCGAGGTAGCGGCGGTCGACGGCTTTCTGGCGCCGCTCCTCGAGCCGCTGCTCGACGGCCGTGAGGAGCCCACCCTGGTGGTGTTGACGGCGGACCACGGCGAGGCCTTCGGCGACCACGGCGAGCTCACCCACGGCCTCTTCGCCTACGAGGCCACCCTCAAAGTGCCGCTGGTGATCTGGGGCCCGGGCATCGCCGCCGGCGAGGACCGGCGCCCGGTGGGCCACGTCGACCTCATGCCGACGGTGCTCGACGTCCTCGGCCTGGCGCCGCCGGCGGAGCTTCCCGGCCGCTCCCTGCTCAGCGGCCGTCTGGGGCGGCGCGAGCTCTACTTCGAGGCCCTGTCGGCCTACCTGAACCGCGGCTGGGCGCCGCTCTACGGCGTGCTGCGCGGGGCCGACAAGCTGATCGACCTGCCCCTGCCCGAGCTCTACGACCTCGTTGCCGACCCGGCGGAGCTCGACAACCGCATCGAGCGCGAGCGCCGGTTGGCCCGCCGGCTGCGCGACGCCGTGCCGGCGGCGGCGCGGCAGGTGACCAACCGCCGCACCATCAGCGAGGAGGAGGCGGCCCACCTGCGCAGCCTGGGCTACCTGAGCGGCGATGCGCCGCGTCGCGACAGCTTCACCGCCGCCGACGATCCCAAGAACCTTCTCGCGGTCGATCGCAAGATCCACCAGGTGGTCCTCCTCTACGGCCAGCGCCGGCTGGCGGAGGCCGAGCGCCTGGGGCGCGAGATCGTCCGCCAGCAGCCGCGCATGACCCGCGGCTACACCCTGCTGTCGGAGGTGCTGCGCGAGGCGGGCAAGATCGAGGCGGCGATCGCGGTGCTGCGCAGCGCCCTGGCGTCCGGGGTGCGCGACCCCTCGATCCTGCGCCAGCTCGGTCTGAGCCTGGCGCAGGCCGGGCGCGGCAGGGAGGCGGTGGAGCTGCTCGAGCCGCTGGCGGCGGACGACGATCTCGACGTGCTGAACTCCCTCGCCGTCGCCTACTTCGCCAGCGGCCGGCCGGCGGCGGCGCGCGCCGCCGTCGAGCGGGTTCTGGCGCGCGACGAGGACAACCCCAAGGCCCTCGAGACCCTCGGTGCGGTGGCCCTGCAGGAGGGCCGCCCGGCGGAGGCGGTGCGCCACCTCGAGCGCGTCCTGGCCCTCGATCCGAACCTGCCGATCAGCTGGAATTCCCTCGGCGTGGCGCGTCAGCTGCTCGGCGATACCGGCGGCGCTCTGGCGGCGTGGCAGAAGGCGGTGGAGCTCGATCCCGACTTTCTCGACCCGCTCTACAACCTCGGCCGGGTGGCGGCCCAGGCCGGCCGCCCCGAGCTGGCGCGCAGCGCCCTCGAACGCTACGTCGCCATCGCGCCGCCTGCGGCCGCCGACGTCGCCGTGGCGCGCCGCATCCTGGGTCAGCTGGAGCGCCGATGAGCCCCGCGCTCCGCCGCACCGCCTTCGTCGTCGCCGTCGCCCTCGCCGCCTGCGGCCGCCCGTCGCCCGACGGTGCCGGGCTCGCCGGCGCCTTCCCCGGCGCTCCGGTGGTGCTGATCTCGATCGACACCCTGCGCGCCGACCGCCTGCCGGTTTACGGCTACGGCGGCGTCGCCACGCCGGCGATCGACGCCCTGGCAGCCGACGCGGTGGTCTTCGAGCACGCCTACACCCACGTCCCCCTGACCCTGCCGGCCCACTCCTCCCTGCTCTCCGGCCTGCTGCCCGGCGAGCACGGCGTGCGCGACAACGCCGGCTACCGCCTGCAGGCGGCGGACGGCCCCTACCTGCCTTCCCTGCTGGCCGCCGCCGGCTACGCCACCGGCGGCTTCGTCTCGGCCTTCGTCCTCGACCGTTCCACCGGCGTGGCGGCGGGCTTCGACCGCTACGACGACCGCATCGTCCGCGCCGGCGCCCACGGCATGGGGGACGTGCAGCGCCCGGGGACCGAGACCCTGGAGGCGGCGCAGGCCTGGCTCGACGAGGTCGCCGGCCGGCCGTTCTTCCTCTTCCTCCACCTCTACGAGCCCCATACTCCCTACACCCCGCCGGAGCCCTTCGCCAGCCGTTACGCCGAGCATCCGTACGACGGGGAGATCGCCGCCGCCGACGCCCGCGTCGGCGAGCTGCTCGCCCGTCTGCGGGCGGACGGCACCTACCAGCGGGCGCTGATCGTGCTGGTCTCCGACCACGGCGAGGGATTGGGGGACCACGGCGAGATCGAGCACGGCATCCTGCTCTACCGCGAGGCGCTCCACGTGCCCTTGCTGCTCAAGCTCCCCGGCGGCCGGCTGGCCGGGCGGCGGGTGGCGTCGCCGGCCCAGCTCGCCGACGTCGCCGGCACCGTCCTCGAGCTCCTCGGCAGGGAGGTGCCGGCCGCCCTCGCCGGCCGCAGCCTGCTTCCCCTGCTGGCGCCGTCGCCGTCGCCGCGGCCGATCTACGCCGAGACCTACCACCCGCGCTTGCGCTACGGTTGGAGCGAGCTCCTGTCGCTGATCGACGGCCGATTCCATTACCTCCAGGGGCCGGATCCGGAGCTCTACGACCTGCGGACCGACCCGGAAGAGCGCCACAACCTCCTGCGCCGCGAGCGCCGGCGGCTGGCCGCGATGCGGGAGGCGCTGCAGGGATTCGTGCGGCCGCTGGCGCGGCCGGGGGAGGTCGACGCCGAGACCGCCGCGCGCCTCGCCGCCCTCGGCTACGTCGCCACCGCCGCGCCGGAGCCCGAGGGGCCCCTGCCCGACCCCAAGGCGCGGGTCCACCTGCTGGCGCGGCTGGCGGCGGCGCGCCAGCTCGACGCCGCCGGCCGTCACGCCGAGGCGGCGCAGCAGCTGCGCGTCCTGCTCGGCGAGGAGCCGCGGATGACCGACGCCTGGATCGCCTACGGCCTGGCCCTGGTGCATCTCGGGGAGACGCGGCCGGCGATCGACGCCTACGAGCGGGCGCGCCAGCTCGGCGGACCGACGCCGCAGCTCGTGGTGCGGCTGGCGACCCTCTACGTCGCCG
The DNA here is from genome assembly GCA_003697015.1 of Acidobacteriota bacterium. Taxonomy (GTDB): domain Bacteria; phylum Acidobacteriota; class Thermoanaerobaculia; order Multivoradales; family J023; genus J023. The sequence continues at coordinate 20,424 of RFGL01000139.1, forward strand.
CCGGCGAGGCCGAGCGGGCGGTGGCGCTGGTCGAGGAAGCGGTAGCCCGCGGCCTCGACACGCCCGCGGTCGTCGCCCGCCTGGGCATCAGCCTGGTCGAGGCCGGCCGGCCGCGGCAAGCGATCGAGCAGCTGGCGCCGCGGGCGACCGACCCCGAGGTGCAGAACGCCCTCGCCTTCGCCCACTACCGCCTCGGCCAGCTGGCCGAGGCCGAAGCCCTCTACCGCCGGGTGCTGGCCGCCGATCCCGGCGACGCCAAAGCCCTCGAAGGGCTCGCCGTCCTCGCCCTTCACCGGCGCCGGCCGGCGGTGGCGCGGGAGCGCGCCCGCCGCGCCCTGGAGCTCGACGACCAGCTGCCGATCGCCTGGAACACCCTCGGGGTGGCGGAGCAGCTGCTCGGCCGTACCGACGCCGCCCTCGCCGCCTGGCAGCGCGCCGTCGAGCTCGATCCGCGGATGCTCGACGCGCTGTACAATCTGGGGGTGACGGCGGCCGCCGCCGGGCGTCGCGCCCTGGCGCGCGACAGCCTCGAACGCTTCATCGCCGCGGCGCCGGGCACGCCGTACGCCACCGACGTCCCGCGCGCCCGGGACCTGCTGCACAACTTGGGGCCGTGAGCACCTGGACGAGACATCCCCTGCGCCGGCGGCCCGCCGCCTTCGCCCTGCCCGCCGTCCTCGCCCTGCTGGCGCTGGCCTGCCAGCGACCGCCGTCGCCGGCGGTGCGGCCGCAGGCGCCGGTGGTGCTGATCTCGATCGACACCTTGCGCTCCGACCGCCTGCCGGCCTACGGCTACGACGGCGTCGCCACCCCGGCGCTCGACGCCCTGGCGGCGGACGGCATCGTCTTCGAACGGGCCTACGCCCACGTGCCCCTCACCCTGCCCTCCCATGCCTCCCTCCTGAGCGGCCTGCTGCCGACCGAGCACGGCGTGCGCTACAACGTCGGCTACGACCTCGAGGACGCCGCCGAGCTGCCCTACCTGCCGGCGTTGCTCAACGCCGCCGGCCACGCCACCGGCGGCTTCGTCTCCTCCTTCGTGCTGCGCCGCGACACCGGTCTGGCGCGGGGCTTCGAGGTCTACGACGACGATCTGCCGCGCGCCGGCGACGAGCTCGCGCCGGTCGCCGGCTCGGCCATCGGCAACGTCCAGCGCCGCGGCGCCGACACCCTGGAGCGGGCCCGGGCGTGGCTCGCCACCGTCGCCGAGCGGCCCTTCTTCCTCTTCTTCCACATCTACGAGCCCCATTCGCCCTACGAGCCGCCGTCGCCCTTCGCCGAGCGCTACGGCGATCCCTACGACGGCGAGGTGGCGGCGGCGGACGCGGTGATCGGCGGCCTGCTCGACGAGCTGCGGCGGCTCGGCGTCTACGACCGCGCCCTGGTGGTGCTGCTCTCCGACCACGGCGAGGGGCTCTTCGACCACGGCGAGCCGGAGCACGGCCTGCTGCTCTACCGCGAGGCCTTGCAGGTGCCGCTGATCCTCAAGCTGCCGGGCGGCGAGCTGGCGGGCAGCCGTTCGCCGGTGCCGGTGCAACTGGTCGACGTCGTGCCGACGGTGCTCGAGCTCCTCGGCCGGCCGCTCCCTCAAGGCCTCGCCGGCCGTTCCCTGCTGCATTCGCTGGCGCCCGGGGCGCCGCCGCGGGCGCTCTACGCCGAGACCTACGTGCCGCGCCTGCACAAGGGGTGGAGCGAGCTGCTGTCGGTGATCGAGGGCGACTACCACTACATCCAAGGGCCCGATCCCGAGCTCTACGACCTGGCCGCCGATCCCGCCGAGCGCCACAACGTGCTGCGGCGGGAGCGGCGGGTCCTGGCGCGCTTGCGCGCCGCGCTGGACGACGTCGAGCAGCGCTTCGCCAACCCCGGCGCGGTCGACGCCGAAACCGCCGCCCGTCTCGCCGCCCTGGGCTACGCCACCCTCTCCTCGCCGCCGCCGGCCGCCGGCCCGCTGCCCGACCCCAAGGCCGAGATCGCCCGTCTCGAGGGCCTGTGGCGCGGCCAGCATCTGATCAACCGCGGCGAGCTCGAAGCGGCGGTCGAGGTCCTCGCCCCCTTCGTCGCCGCCCATCCCGAGATCCAGGAAGGCTGGCTGTCCTACGGCTTCGCCCTCGACCGCCTGGGGCGGAGTACGGCGGCGCTGGAGGCCTTCGAGCAGGCGGCGCGGCGCGGTGAGGTCAGCGGCGCGGTGGCGATGCGCTTGGCCCATCTCTACGCCGCCGCCGGCCGCCCCGGCGATGCCGTCGAGGTGCTCGAGCGAGCGCTGGCGAGCGGTCTCGATCGTCACCGGGTGCTGCACCAGCTGGCGCGGGTGCTGCTCGACGCCGGCCGGCCGGCGGAGGTGGTCGACCGCCTGGCGGCGGAGGACGGCGATCCGGCGCTGCTCAACGCCCGCGCCGCCGCCTACTTCCAGCTCGGCAGGCTGCAGCGGGCGGCGGACGACTACCGGCGGGTGCTGGCGCTCCAAAGCGACAACCCCAAGGCCCTCGAAGGGCTCGGTGCCGTCGCCCTGCGCGCCGGCCGGGCGCAGGAGGCGCGGGAGTTGCTGCGCCGCGCCCTGGCCCAGGACGAGCACCTGCCGATCGCCTGGAACACCCTCGGCGTCGCCGAGCACGCCCTCGGCCACCTCGAGGAGGCCCTCGCCGCCTGGCAGCGCGCCCTGGCGCTCGACGCCGCGATGTACGACACCCTCTACAACCTCGGCGTCACCGCCGCCCGCGCCGGCCGCCGGCAGCTCGCCCTGGACGCCCTCAGGCGCTTCGTCGCCGAGGCTCCACCGCGCACCTACGGCGACGACGTCCGCCGTGCCCGCCAGCTGCTGGCGGAGCTGGAGACCTCCTAGCATGAGCCGTCGCCCCCTGCGTCTCGCAGCGCTCCTCGTTCTCGTCCTCGTCGCCGGCTGCCGCCGCGGCGGCGACCTCGACGCCACGTTCCCCGGCGCGCCGGTGATCCTGATCTCGATCGACACCCTGCGCTCCGACCGCCTGCCGGCCTACGGCTACGGCGGCGTCGCCACCCCGGCGATCGACGCCCTGGCGGCGGACGGCGTACTCTACGAACGCGCCTACACCCACGTCCCCCTCACCCTGCCCGCCCACGCCTCGCTCCTCACCGGCCTGCTGCCGACCGAGCACGGGGTGCGCGACAACCAGGGCTACGACCTCGAGCTCGGCGACGACGTTCCCTACCTGCCGCGCCTGCTGCACGACGCCGGCTACGCCACCGGCGCCGCGGTCTCCGCCTTCGTGCTGCGCGCCGCCACCGGCCTGGGAGCGGGCTTCGACTTCTACGAGGACAGCCTCGAGCAGGGCGACGCCGAGAGCATCGGCGAGGTGCAGCGGCCGGGGCAGGTCACCCTCGACCGCACCCTGGACTGGCTCGAGTCGGTGCGCGACCGGCCGTTCTTCTTGCTCTTCCACCTCTACGAGCCCCACACCCCGTACCACCCGCCCGAGCCCTTCGCCTCGCGCTACGACGACCCCTACGACGGCGAGATCGCCGCCGCCGACGCGGTGGTCGGCAGGCTCCTCGACCACCTGCGCCGGCTCGGCCTCTACCGCCGCTCGATCATCGTCCTGCTGTCCGACCACGGCGAGGGCCTGGGCGACCACGGCGAGCGCGAGCACGGCATCCTGCTCTACCGCGAGGCGCTGCAGGTGCCGCTGATCCTCAAGCTTCCGGAGGCCCGCCTGGCCGGCCGTCGCAGCGCCCATCCGGCGCAGCTGATCGACGTCGTACCCACCGTCCTCGATCTCCTCGGTCAGCCGCGGCCGGATCGGCTCGCGGGCAGCTCCCTGCGCGCTCTCCTCGCCGGCGAAGCCCCCGAGCGGGCGCTCTACGCCGAGACCTACTACCCCCGCCTGCACATGGGTTGGAGCGAGCTGACGTCGCTGATCGAAGGTCGTCTGCACTACATCGCCGGACCCGATCCCGAACTCTACGACCTGGTCGCCGACCCGGCCGAGCGGCGCAACGTCCTCGCCGAGGAGCGCCGCGCCCTGAGCCGCATGCGCGCCACCCTGGCGGGGCTCCAGCGCGAGCTGGCGGCGCCCTCGGCGGTCGATGCGGAGACCGCCGCCCGTCTCGCCGCCCTGGGCTACGCCGGCGGCGGCAGCCTCACCCCGGCCAGCGGCCCGCTGCCCGACCCCAAGGCCGAGGTCCACACCCTCGAGCGCCTGGGGAAGGCCCACCGGCACATGGGCCGCGGCGCCTACGCCGAGGCGCTCCAGATCCTGCGGCCGCTGGTGGAGCAGAACCCGCGCATGGCCGACGCCTGGATGGCGGTCGGGGTGTGCTTCAAGCGGCTGGGCCGGCCGCGACCGGCGATCGAGGCCTACCGTCAGGTGGCGGCGATCCGCGGCATGCGGCCCAACCTCGCCCTGATCATCGCCGAGCTCTACCGCCAGAGCGGCGATCTCGAGCAGGCCCGATCCCACGCCGAGCTGGCGCTGGCGGAAAACCCGGTCGACGCCCACCTGCAGCTCTCCGAAGTGGCGCGCGAGGCGGGCGACCTCGGCGCCGCCGAGCGCCACGCCCGCCAGGCCCTCGCCGCGCGCGATGGGGCCGTCGCTCCCCTGGTGCAGCTGGCCAGGATCCAGATCCTGCGCGGCGACCTGGAAGCGGCGCGGCAGACCGTCGACCGGGCGCTGGCGGAGCTGCGCCGCGACGGCGCCGAGCCCCCTCCCGGCCTCGACTTCGTGCGCGGCGACCTCCTGGCCCGCGAAGGTCGTGCCGACGAAGCCGTCGCCGCCTTCCGCGCCGAGATCGAGCGCTTCCCCAAGAACCTCGACGCCCACGCCCGCCTGGCCTTCCTGCTGGCGGTCGAAGGGCGGCCGGACGAAGCCCTCCAGACCCTCCGCGCCATGGTCGAGCACAACGACCAACCCCCGGCCTACGCCGCCGCCGTCAAGACCCTGCGCGGCCTGGGGGACGAACGCCAGGCCCAGGCCCTCCTCGACTACGCCCGCCAGCGCTTCCCCGACGCCGAGGTGCTGGCCGGTCTGTGAGGCCGGCGAGCCGGCGAGCAGCGATTGCCCGGGGCTGCGGGGTGCGGTATGCTTGAGCGCCAGCACAAGGGTGTGCAGCGATCGGCCGAAAGAAGGTGCCGGAAGAGACGCGTTGGGCGGCGTCGTGCATATTCGCCCATGGCCGCGTATGGCAAGTAATTTATCGAAGTATTCGCGTTCCCCGGCCGCGGGCGGCAAAGGCGAGTGTACGGGCTGGGGGCGCCGAGCACGATGACCGAAGAATCATGAGAGCGTACCCCCGATGAAATCGGCTGCGAGAGAATCCGCACCGAGCAAAGACTTCGAAGGCTTCAAGAGCCACGCCGAGCCGCAGATCCGCGACGGCTTCCTCGACTGGAAGGAAGAGCGCGGTCTGATGAAAAAGGCGCTCGAGTTCGGCCTCTCCGGCGACGAGGCACAGCTCTGCCTGATCGCGTTGTGCGAGAGTTCCGGGGCGACCATCGAGCGCCTGGCGGCGGAGGAGTTTCGCCGGCTGGTGCGCTGCGCCGTCGCCGATCGCTTTCTCGATCGGAACGAGCATCAGGCGCTCGAGGGATACGGCCTCAAGCTGTTCGAGCGGCGGCCGGAGCGCGGCGCGATGGTCGATGCCCTGATCCGCGAGGTCCTGGCCGCGCAGCACGCCCTGAGCGAAGCGGAGCTCCGCCGCGACGTCGAGCGCCGCCTCGCCACCCTCGGCCCGCCGGAGAAGCCCCTGCGGCCGGCCGACTGGCGGGCGGTGCGCGAGCACCACCTGCGACGGGCGCGGGAGCGCGGGGTCGACCTGGAGGAGAACGACGTCGGAGCGATCCTCGACCGCTGTCTCGCCGATTCCCACCGTACCCTGAAGCGGCCGTCGCCCCGCCGCCGCTGGCTGCTCGCGGCCGCCGTTCCGCTGGTGGCCGCTCTGGCGCTCGGCGCCTGGCTGTTCAAGCCGGCGGAGGTCGTCAGCTTCCCCGTCCCGCCCTGCGACGTGGCCTGTGAGCAGGAGCTCAAGGATCTCTTCAACCGCATGACCGCCAGCGCCGCCGGCCGTCGCTTCATCGCTCCGGCGGACGACAGCCTGCTCTTCTGGTCGGGGCGACTGGACGAGCGCTGCATCCCCTACACCGAGCTGACGCCTGAGGAGCGCCGGCTGGCGCGGGAGCGCGAGCCGGCGTGGCGATGGTGCGAGCACCCCGACCGCGAGCGCCTCTTCGAGCAGGGCGAGGCCTACTACGTCGAGCGACTGGAGAATCTGGCCAGCGGTGCCGATCCTTGCGATCCGGTGCGCCGTTGCCTGCAGCTGAAGGCGAGCAGCAACCGCTGCCTCGCCCTGGCGGAGGAGCTCGGCTGCCGGAAGGACGGTTCATGAGCGCGCGCGACGAGCGGCCGCTGGTGGTGCTCGGCGGTGGCGTCATCGCCTGGGGACGGCCCTCGGGCGCGGTCGCCTTCGGCGCACCGTGGATCGCCGGGCGCTTTCGCGACGAAATCGCCCTCGACGGCGAGGAACCGCGGCTCGATGCCGCTTCCCCCGGCGTCTGGGTGCGGCTCGGCGACGAGATCGAAGGCGAGGCGGCGCGCGCCCACGACGCGGTGCGCCGGACCTTCCTCCGGCCGGCGTCGAGGCGGCGCCGGCCGAAGGTCAAGATCGAGGCCCGGGCGACGGTGGCGACGCCGCCGATCCTGCCTTCCTTCGCCGCCCTCGCCGCCGCTCAGGTGCGGTGGATCGAGAAGCAGCTCGGCGCCGCCGGGGTGGTAGTGGCGCCGCGCGACTGGCTGCGCCTGCCGCGCGGCCGCGAGCTGCTCAGCGCCTTCGCCGAGAGGGGATGGCAGATGACCCCCCTCGACGAGGCGCTGCCCGCCGGCGGCCGGTGCTACGCCGGCGGCAGCGATCTCTGGCTGCGCTTGCGGGCGGCGGAGCTTGACCTGGTGCTGCCCAACGGCCCCCTGGCCAACCGGGCCCTGGCCGTGGCCGACGGCATCCTCGAGCGCATCGTGCGCCACGCCCTGCCCCCCGCCACCGCCGAGCGCTGGTGGCGGGAGGAGGAGCCGAAGAGCGGCTGGTTCGCCCGCCAGCAGCTCCTCCACGCCCTTCTCGCGGCGGCCCGCGACGGCGGCGGCAAGGTGGAGATCGATCCGAAGTCGTCCGTCCTCTTCCGCTTCTCGGGCCGCCCGGCGTTGACCGACTTCGTCGAGCTGGCGAAGCGGCGGCTGGTGATCGACCTGCCGCCGGTGGGCTCCCCGGAGAGCTGGTGGCGTCAGGCCGGCGAGCCCGGCGGGATGCTCGCGCAGGGCATCCCCTGGCAAGGCCGGTTCGCCTTGCTCAAAGGCGCGGCGGCCGACGAGCTGCGAGCGGTGGCGAGCGGCCTGGGAGCCGAGGTCGACGAGATCGACCCGGCGGCGATGGCGGATGCCCGCGCCCGTGCCACCTCGATCCGGACCCTGCTCGAGGCGGAGAAAGACCTGCTGATTACGAATCGCCCGGCGGTTCCGGCCGCCGCCGGCGGGACGGAGGCCGAGGCGGAGGAGGACGGAGCGGAGGTCGAGGCGGACGAAGAGCCCTTCCACGCCGCTCCGCCGCCCCCGAAAGCGGAAGGACCGCCGCCGGTCGAGGAGCCGCCCCAGCCCGCCGTACCGCCCGATCTCGAGGGCTACGATCCCCACCTGCTGGTCGTCGACCTGCCCCATCGGCCGAGCCAGGTGCGGGTGCACTACGGCGACCGGCAGCTCACCGCCGGCAGCCTGCGCTACGTCAAGGACCAGGACGGGGCCAAGGTCTACCGCCTCGAGGGGGTGACGATCCCCCGCGGTGCCCTCCTGCGGGTGGAGATCGATGCCCTGAGCGAGCAGGCCGGCGAGGCCGAGGACGCCGGATGAGCGCCCGGCCGGCTCCCCGCCAGGCGCCCGCGCCGCCGCAATGCCCGCAATGCGCCCTGGCGGTCTCGCCGCTCCATCATTACTGCGGCGCCTGCGGCGAGGCGTTGGTGAAGCTGGAGTGGCAGCTCGAGGGCGAGAAGGACTGGCCGAGCAGCCCGCAGCTCGCCCTGGGGCCGGACATGGCGGCGGTGCGCCTGCGCATGCGCAATCAGGGGGTGGTGGCGGCGGGGGTGGTGCTGCGGCCGGAGTCCGAGGCCGCCCTGCCCCCGTGGGTCGACGCGAAGCGCTTGCAGAAGCTCCAGCCCCAGGTGCTGGATCCGGGTGCGGAGCTCACCCTCGAGATCCCTCTCCTGCGCCGCGAGCTGCAAGCCCTCTTCCGCCGCAAACGCAGCGCGGAGAGCGAGCCCGAATTGCAGGCCAGGCTCGACTTCCTCACCAACCTCATCGAGGCGCGCGCCGGCGTCTGGGGCTACCGCATCTGCTCCATTTCGCTGGTGGTGGCGCGCCAGCCGTGGCTCAGCCCGGCGCGGGTCTACTTCCCCTTCCTGCCGCGCGAGCTCCTGGCCGCCGGCGTCGAGCAGGGGGTGCGCATCCACAACGAGGCGGTGACGTCGATCGACGTCCGCCGCCACCCGCCGCGGGAGGACGTAACCCCCACCCCGCCGGGCTTCGCCCGCCTCTCCGCCGCCGAGCTGCTGGGCTCGCCGCCGTCCGAGGAGGCGGAGAGCATCCCCAACGGCCGGAGCATGGCGGAGGTATTGCTGCTGCGCCTCCAGTCCGACGCCGCGGCCGAGGACGACAAGCCCGCCTGGTTCTCCTTCTTCGTCGACTACGAATTCGAGCTCGACGACCGCCGGCAGCGCCTCGCCTGCCAGCTGCGCGGCGTCGTCGGCCGCGCGCCGCGGCTGGAATTCCTCGGCACCGAGATCACCGTGCTCGAAACCGAAGTCGACCGGGGCGCTACCGCCACGCTGCGCAATCCCGGCCAGGTGCCGGTCCAGGTGACCGCCGTCGAGATACGCCGCCAGGAGGGAGAGGCGCTGCCTGAGGGGCGCGACTGGCTGGAGGTCGAAGGGATCGGCGAGCTCCTCGCTCCCGGGGAGGAGCGCCAGATCACGCTGCGCATTCATCCCGAGAGACGACCCTTCGCCGAGCGCGGCGAGGAGTGGAGCCGCCGCATCCTGCGCCTGGAGCACGACGGCTTCGCCCCCGCCGGCGGCGAGGCCGCCGCCGAGCTGGCGATCAACGTCCAGCTGGGGGTCTACGAAACCCGGAGCGTCGGCATCGACTTCGGCACCACCAGCTCGGTGGTGGCGCTCTTCGGCGAAGACCGGACCCGCACCCTGATCCTCGACCACGAGCCGCAGGGGAGCGACAAGCTCAAATCCTTGATGTTCTACGACGACAATCGCCCGCAGGCTGAGGCGCCGGTGCCGTTCCGATTCGGCAGCGAGGCCCAGGACTCCGCCCTGGTCGCCCCGGCCAACGTGGTGCGCAGCATCAAGACCATGGTGGCCCGCGATCCGGATAGCGAGTACGTTTTCTTGCGCCGGCGGGGTGGTGGCCAGCGGTCCCTGGTGCGCTACAAGCCGCAGCAGCTCCTCAACTACTTCATCGCCGAGCTCCGCCGCCGGGCGGAGGACGGGGTGGGCGAGCTCGATCTCGACGATCAGATGGCCCTCGAGCTCCAGGGACGCAACGTCAGCTTCGACGAGGCCTTCTTCAGCCATCCCGTTGCGGTGCCGGAGGGCATGAAGCGCGCCCTGATGCAGGCCGCCCAGCAGGCCCACATCAACGCCGCCGACGAGAGCGCGGAGGACTTCTTCCGCCATCGCTGCATCGACGAGGCGAGCGCCGCGGTGCTGGCCTACGTCTACCGGCGGGTGCGCGACGCCGTCGACCGCAGGGAGCCGTTGACCGACGAGGAGCCTCTGACCGACGAGGAGCGCATCCTGTGCTACGACATGGGGGGCGGCACCACCGACGTCGCCGCCGTCGCCCTGGGGGATTTCGCCGCCTACCTGAAGGGCGAGAAGAAGAAGGTCCAGGTCGAGCTCCTGGCTACCGCCGGCAGCAACTTCGGCGGCGACGATCTCGACGTGATCCTCGCCGAGCTGGCCCTCGAGGGCCTCGCACCCCAGGCCGAGAAGCAGGGCTCCCCCCTCGCCGTCGACGAGCTCCGCCGGGCCCTCAGGGCGCGTTCCTTCGCCATCTACGAGCGCGACCTGCGCCTGCGTCGCCGCCGGCGGCAGGCCGGGGCGGCCGCGCCCACCCTTCATCACCAGGAGGGGGAGCTCGACGAGCAGCAGAATGCGGCCACGCTGATCTACAACGAAGCCAGCAGGATCCTGCACCACATCGAAGGGATCAAGCGCGAGCTGTCGTCCGCGGAGGAGGCCGAGTGGACGGCGGAGCGGGCCGTCGACTGGCCGCGGTTGGCGCCCCTCAGCACCGAAGCCAGGAGCGCCCTGTTGCGCGTGACCCTGCGGCGGGAGGACTTCGAGAAGCGCCTCGAGGAGCGTCTCGGTGAATGCCTTACCCTGCTCGACAACGTGGTGCGCCGGGCGGACTGGAAGTGGCCGCAGGTGACTCTGCTGCTCTTCACCGGCCAGAGCGTGCGGGTGCCGCGGGTGCGCGCGGCGGTCAAGGAGCACGTGGCGGAGCAGCGCGGCGGATCTCTCGCCGGCCTGGCGGTGATCGAGCCCGGCGACGGCTCGGGCTTCGACCCCAAGAGCTGCGTCGCCGAAGGGGCGGCGATCTGGGGCGCGATGCAGGACGAAGGCTGGCTGGAGATCCGCTATCCGAGCCTCGAGCGGCTGAGTTTCAGCCTCCAGCGCCGCCGCGGTCCGGCGCAATTCGAGACCGTCGCCGGCCTGCAGAAGGGGGAGAAGCTGCCGGCGGAAGGGGAGGTCGTCTTCAGCCGCAAGCAGAAGAAACTGGTCCTCTTCCGGGACCGGAAGGCCTACGTCGAATTCTCTTTTCCCGCCGCCGAGAGGCTGCGGATCCGCGCCTTGGGGCCGGCGGAATTCGTCGCCGAGGCCGGCGGCGAGGAGGTGAAGGGCATGGTGAAGCGATGAGATGGTGGACGCTGCGGCTGGTGCTCGCCGCCGCGCTCTGGGCGACGGCGGTGCCGTCGCCGGCGTGGTCCCAGCCGCCGGACGAGCCGGCGGCCGGGCAGCAAGGCGAGCCGCCGCCAGGCGACGGCGCGACCGGCGTCGAGCCCGCCCCACCGCCGGCCGGCGAGGTCGCCGGAAACGGCGGCGACCTGGCCCGGGACGCCCGCCTGCTGGGGCGCATCGCGCGGCTGGAGAACGAGCTCATGGCGCTCGACGGGCGGGTGGCCTGGCTCAAGGGGCTGCTGTTGTTGGTGGCCGTCGGCCTGGCACTCGTGCTGTGGTTTGGCTGGCGGCGGTTGCGCGAGCTGGAGGCGTTGGTCCAGAACACCCGCGATTTGGTCCAGAACACCCGCGATACGGTGTTCCGCAGCGACTCGACCGAGGCGCCAGCGGCCCCTTCCGCGCCGGAGTACGTTCCGCCGCCCGCGGAGCCGCCGCCGGTCCCGGCGCCGGCCGCCCCGCCACCGCCGCCGTTGGACGTCGGCGAGCTGCTCGACGAGTTGCGCGGCGCCGCCGCCGAGCTCGCCCGCGGCTTCGCCAGCGCCGAGGTGCGGCAGCGCTTCGTCGAGGACTTCGGGGTGGCGGGGGAGGCGCGTCTCGAGCGCTACCGCCAGGCGTCGTCGCTCGACGACAGCGCCGTTCTGCGGCGGCAGTGGGTGGCTCCCGACCTGCTCAACGTGTTGAATCTGCTGGCCCGCTACTACTCCCAGGCGGAGGCGGATCACCGCCACGGCCACGCTCCGGCGGCGGCCCTGGCGGAGAGGTTGCGAGCGCTGCTCTACGACCGTTTCGACGGCGCCTGCCGGCGCCGCGGCTGGTTCGCCCTCGACCCGGTGGTGCCCTTCGAGGACGTCTTCGACCCGCGGCGTCACAAGGGGATCGGCAGCCGGGCGATGCCGGGCTTCACCCACCGGGTGGTGGCGGTACGCGCCGTCGGCCTGCGCAACGCCGGGAGCGGCGAGCTGGAACGCAAGGCGGAGGTGCTCGTCGGTGCCTGAACGTCGAGCTGCTGCCAGCCCCGCGGTCTACGATCGGGACAACCGGCGTTTCGTGGTGCCGTCCGCTTGCCCCTATCCGGATTGTGCCCGCGAGGTCGAACCGGCCAACGAGCGCCATGCCCTGGCCTGGTGCGAGCACTGCCAGCGCCCCTACGAGGTGGTGCGGTTCGAGCCCGGCGGCGGCGCGCCGGCGGTCGAGCTCCACCGTCGCCCGCAGAGCCTCTATTGCAACTACACCGGCCAGCCGCTCAGAAACCACTCGCTCCTCGACTGGGGCGAGGCCGGCGGCGGCCCCGAACGCACCTTCGCCGTCGCCGACGGCCGCAACGCGATCTTCGGGCCGCCGAAGGCCGAAGTGACGATCCGCCTCGTCGCCGGCTGGCCGCCGGTGAACGTGCTGGGGGAGCTGGAGGATCGCTACGACTACGTCACCTCCATGTCGGTGGTGCGGGGTCAGGTGGTGGCGGCGACCGCCCGCGGGCGCTTCGCCATCTTCGACGCCGAGAGCGGGCGCGCCCGCCTCGAGCGGCCGCTGGAGTGGCCCGGCCTCGCCCCCGATCCGCGGAAGGTGGATGAGGCGGTGCGCCAGCCGCCGGCCTTCCGTGGCACCCAGGCGGTATTGGTGGCACCGCGGCAGGCCCTCTTTCGCGATCTCAAGAACAGGCTCCTCGGCCGCCGCGACGAAGGCTCGGCCGGGGCTCCGACGCCGCGCCCGCGGCTGGTCGACGCCGGCGGCCGGCGGCGCGTCTTTCTCGGCCCGCCCCTCGGGGTCGACGTCGCCGATCCCGGCCGCATCGATCCCCAGGCGCCGGCGGAGAGCTTCTTCTGCCTGCTCGAAGGCCGGCCGGCGGCGGCGGCGATCGAAGACGCGACCCTGCGTTTCTTCACCCTCGACGGCGAGCAGGTGGCGCAATGCGAGGCGCCGGCGATCGCCCGGCCGCCGCTCTTCGATCGCCGGCTGAAGCGGGTGGTGTGGGTGGATTGCCAGGGCCTCGTCTACAGCCTGCCGGCGGAGCAGCTGCCGGCGGCGCTGGCGGGGGGCGAGAAGAATCTTGCGGTGGCGTCGTGCGTACCCTCGGAGATGCTCGCCCTCGCCCCGTCCACCCGGCCGCTGATGGCGGTGAGCCGCGATGCCGGCGGCCGCTCCGAGCTGTGGCTCCTGGCCCAGGACGCCGAGGGCCGGGCGAACTTCTACCGCACCGCCCTCGATCCGCTGTTCGCCGATCCGAGCGCGGTCTGGGCGTGGCGCGTCGACCCGCCGCCGCCGGGGGATCTGGGGCGCGTCCAGGGCTTCGCCATCGGCGCCTCGGCACGCGGCGAGGACCCGACCGCCCAGCTGCTGGCCCTGGCCACCGACCGCCAGGTCCTCTCCCTGCAGCGCGCCAACCCCACCGCCACCTCCCGCCATCCCCTGCGCGCCTCGGACTACCTCGCCGATCAGGGCACCAAGGAGCCGCCCCTGCTGTCGCCGGCGGGGATCATCGCCCGCCTGCCCACCGGTCTCTACCTCGACTCCCAGGGCCTCGACTGGGGCGGCTACCGCAGCAAGGTGGCGATCCCGGGTGCCTACGACCAGCCCCAGGGCCTGGCGATGTTCGGCCGCCGCATCTTCGCCGGCCACCGCCGCCAGGTGCACTGCTTCGAGCTGGTGCCGGAGCCGGCGGGGGACGGAGCGGAGGCGGGGTCATGAGGTCGCCCGGC
>RFGL01000140.1 GCA_003697015.1 Acidobacteriota bacterium
ATCCGCCCCACCCCCGAAGAAAAACGCTACGTCCACGCCGACGGCCTAGGCTCCATCCGCACCCTCACCAACGCCGACGGCCTCGTCACCGACCGCTACCAATACACCGCCTTCGGCGAAACCCTCTCGCACCTCGGCGACGATCCGAACCCCTACCAATTCGCCGGCGAGCCCTTCGAGCCCAACGTCGGCTTCTACTACAACCGCGCCAGGTGGCTGGACGTCGCGTCGGGTCGGTTTGTGAGCGTGGATCCGGCAAAGGCGAATCCAAGCCAGCCTCTATCGTTGAATAAATATGCCTATGCTGTCCTCAATCCAGTAGGCAAGCGTGACCCAACAGGCCTATTCTCCATACCGGAATTTAAAATTTCACTTTCAATCTCCAATTTCATAGCTACCTCTTTACGTTTTATAAACATAGGTTTTAGAATTTTAAATCAAATTGATAGAATTCGTGATGTTATCGACACAGCACTAGTTGCTCGCAACCTTTTGCGTGCAATTGCAGCTTCCACTCCACAAGCCGCTGCTGCGGCCGTTCTGGCAGAAATAGCGAGGCTTGCCGGTCCTGAGGCTCTCAACGGATTTATTGGTGGCTTTAGCGAGGCTCTAAAGGAAATCGGCCCCAGGTGGGAGGAATTTTCGCAAAGAATTCTAGCCGCGGCACCACGAATCGCAGCAGAATCAGCGCCAGTGATAAGACGCATGCTTTTCAAGATAGCGAAGTTCAGACGGAAGGGTCTATTAAGGCGTATTCTTTTCTTCCCAACGCCACCCGGCCGACGCTCAGACCATACATTCATCGTTAATCGGAAATGGGCTATCAATGTCGGAACAGGCGGCGGCAGACTGTTCGGCGTGGGATTCAAATTCATCAAGAAATCTGGCCAAGACATTGAACCGCAGATATTCCGAATAGATTATTCAGAATCTCGAAAACTTAATTTGCATTACCACATAGATAGCAGGACGCCTGGCGTGCCTATTCCTTAGTCGGGTTATGCAATCAGCCATCAAATCTTGCGACCCGGGATCTATGATTACCTACGGTGTGAAAATACGTCCGAGGAGAGGGCGGCAGTGGCCACTCGAACCGCGGAGTACGCTTTTTTCAAGGTGCTGTGCGCCAATTTTGAAAAATTTTTGTGCATGCTATTGGTGTGTCTGGAGTTACGTGTCGGGACCATATGATATCTATGCACTGGATGGACCGGAGGGAGAATCGGCCGACTCATTATTTGTTCATCTAGTAGGGGAGAAAGCTAAGTCAATGAATATGAATGTCGCGCTCTATCGTCCGGGCCTAGTTCCAGCTGTCGCACAATACCTTATCACGGATCATTGCGCGTTGTTGGGTTGGCGACGACAAGAACGGGTAGTAGTTAGAACAGTACTTGAACTTATGGATCTTGCCGAAAAAGAAAGGCAACTAAGGTTGAAGCGTATTCAGGGGAAACTTAGGGAGGCGGAGAAGCCTCCTAGCAGAGATTTAGAAGACTTTCGCTTGCGTAAAGTGCGGCTATTGCTCGAATCAAATCCGAGCTACTATTTCAAATACGAAGATGCGCAGTATTGGGACCTCTTTTTCTCGGAGAAATCTGAGTGCGTAAGGATTCGACGTTCGATTCAAAAGCTTAGCGAAATATCCTTGACGCGTGTTGACGTATGGAATAGCATGTTCTAGTGGAGTGTAACAGCGGCTTCGGAAGTGCTATACTTCGAAGTCATGAACAAGGGCCGTGTCGTGATTTCGCCTCCTGAACGCCGTGAATTGAATCGCTGCGTCCGCGGCCGGAAGATCCGAGCTGAGGACGCGAAGCGCGCTCGGCTGATTCTGCTTCTCGCCAAAGGCGAGAGCTACGCCAGTGTCTGCAAGAAACAGAAAAAATGAGAATAGACAAGCTGTTTGAATCAGGAAAGCACATCATTTCATATCCCCTTCTTGTAGGTGACGTCGCCTCTTTCTACGCAGTTGGCCAAGAAGCCGCAGTGGCTTCACTCGAAGCTCGTTCACTTTCTAATGGAAGATTATTATGGTCTCGTCCTCTACGCGCGTGTATCCGATTACTGTTTGGATCCCCGGTGTGTCTTATAAGAGATCAATAATTACCTTTGATAAGGCCCGCGTGCTGCGTCTTGATGCGCTGACAGGAGAAATCATCCGCTCGTGTGGGAAGAGGCCGTCGTATTGGTATATTTGTAGTAATCCGACCAAATCAAAAGACTGTATATTCGTATCTGCTCGAGCTCGGTATATTACTGCTATTTCTCTTCGAAGTCTTCGGCAGATTTGGTGTGCGGAGGTGCCTGGCGTCGATCCTATTTACGTGGCTCCAGCACTGTGTGATGGTGACTATGTAGCTGTTGGAAGCTGTACCTTGGAGGGCACGAGAATCGTCAGTCTAAGTCAGGCTTCGGGTGAGATATTGTGGCGGCGGCATTTCCCCGACTTGGGTATTTCCAACATTGCCAGTGCGGGTAATGAACTGCTATTGCTACTTCCATCGCTAGGCATCCCACGAATCATCGCCTTGCACTGGAGCAGTGGCGTTACTGCGTGGAGCGCTACGTTTACGCCCTATGATCTCCTTCCGCCGGCCGAGCAAGAGAGAGTCCTGCAGCCGCAATCTTTCCAAGAGCCTCCCTATGTTCGAAGACCCCTGATAATCGGCCGTACCTTCTATCATTGTTGCATCGCTGGAAGGCTTGAGGCAAGAAGCGTCGATACTGGTGAGCTTTTCTGGTCAGGGCAGTTGCAGGGTCAGTCTCTTTGGGGGGCCGACGGCTTTCAAGGATCTCATCGTTCTGGCTACCGATGAAGGGGAGATCAGCGTTTGGCGTCCTGCTGAAGGAAGGTGCTTGGGTCGCCTGCATCTAGGGGAAACTATTTTTTCCACAATCGAGATTTGGCGGGATCACTTTGTTCTACTCTCGCCTGAGGGATATGGATGGAAAATTGATCCGTCGCTGGTATTGGCTCGATAGCTCGATTTGAGTTCGATGGTTTCTCCGTATGGGGTTCGGAGTATCTCCTCGCCGTGACGCGGCTCTTGAGATCTGACGGGCTGCCCCTGTGAAGGAGGCACGCGGTGGAGGACGTGGCACGGCAGTTTCGGGCTGTGCTGACGGCGATGGTCCTCTGCGTTCGCCATGAGCTCCAGATGTAGAGGCTACCCGTTGAAGACCCTTGACGAGCTGCACGGCGCCCGTCGGCCAGCCGCGCGCGGTCGCCGGTTCCGGGGGCTGTATTCCGTCGCCTGCGGCGGTAGAATCGCCCATGAGGTGACCCCAATCCGCCGCCGCGCTGCGGTCGCTGCGCGGCCCCTCGGCTCGGACCGGGAAAGGACACGCCATGAGAGGACGCATCGCATCCGCACTCCTTCTATCCCTGGCGCTGGGACTGGCCGGCGCCGTCCTGGCCCAGGACGCTCGCCCGGATGGCGAGACCGAGCGCATGAACCGCCGACTGGCGCAGCGCTTCGCCGAGCATTCGCCGGCGGTGGGCGAGCTGCTGCCGGATCTGGTGGCCTACGACACCCGCGGCGAGAAGGTGCGCCTGCGCGAACTGGTCAAGGGGCACTACACGGTGCTGGTGCTCGGCTGTTTGACGTGACCGCCGTTCCTGATGAACGTCCCCGGTCTGGAGACGATCGAGCGCGACTACGGTCCCAAGGGCGTGCGGTTCTACTACGTCTACAAGGCCCTCGCCCATCCCGAGTACAACAACTACGTCACCCCCTACACCCTCGAAGAGCGCCTGATGCACGCCCGGGAGGCGGAGCGCGTCCTCGGCTCGCGCATCCCCTGGCTCTGCGACGCGATGAGCAATGAGGTGAAGCACAGCCTCGGCAACGTACCCAACAGCGAGTTCGTCATCGATCCCCAGGGGCGGGTCGCGCGCAGCCGGGTGTGGAGCAACCCCAAGGCCCTGCGCCGCGATCTCGAGCAGCTGGTCGGGCCGGTGGAGAAGCCGACCCGGGTGGAGGACCTCGACCTGCCGGAGATCCAGCCGGCGCCGACCGTCGCCAAGGGCATCGTGCCGCGGCCCGAGCTCCCGCCGGGGCTGCGGCCGCTCAAGATCGAGCCGCAGCTCGGCGACGGCGAGCAGCCGTTCTACGTCAAGCTGCGGGCCGAGGGCGACCGCGGGCTGCTGGAAGGCGGCAAGGGCACGCTCTACCTGGGCTTTCATCTCGACCCGCTCTACCGCGTGCACTGGAACAATCAGGCGCCGCCGCTGGTCGCCGACGTGCGGGCGCCGTCGCCGATCAAGGTGACGCCGGCCCGCCTCGAGGCGCCGAAGGTGAAGGAGCCGGCGGACGCCGATCCGCGCGAATTCCTTCTCGATCTGGACGCGGCGGGCGCGAGCGGCCCCCTCGAGGTCAGCGTGCGCTACTTCGCCTGCGACGACGCCCTGACCTTCTGCGTGCCGGTCGATCAGCGCTACCGCGTCCACCTCGAACGCGACGGCGACGGCGGCTCGGCCATCCGCCGCCGGCCCGGCGGCGGGCGGCGTGGCGACGTCGCCAGCCGCCTCAAGCGGATGGACGCCGACGGCGACGGCCGGGTGACGGAGGACGAGGCTCGCGGTCCGGTGAAGATGTTCTTCGACCGCATGGACATGAACGGCGACGGCGCCATCGATGCCGAGGAGGCCGAGGCCCTGCGCCGCCGCATGGGAGACGGCTAGCGCGGAGCCCAGGGGCTGGCGAATACGACGGCTGCCGGCGTCGTAGAAGACTGAACAATACAGATCCTGGCTCGCGAGCACCGCGGGCTCGACGCCATTCGAACCTCCGGGAGGCCGTCATGCGTCAGCTCATCCCCATTTCGCTGTCGATCGCCCTGCTCCCGTCGCCGCCGCTCTCGGGTCAAGGCGATCCCCAGGCTCCGCCCGCCGGCGACGCCCTGCCCGCCGCCTATTACGAAGCGGTCGAGGAGGCCGAGACCCTGATGTTGGAGCAGCGGCCGAAGGAGGCGATCCGCGTCTTCCGCCGCGCCGATCGTCAGGCCGGCCGGCCGACCCTGCGCTGCGCCCTCGGCCTGGCGGAGGCCTACAACAAGGTCGGTGCGTTCAAGGACGGCCTGACGCAGGCTCGGCAGGCCGTCGAGCTGGCCGCGGACGTCGGCGAGCGCGTCCATGCCTACAACCAGCTCGGCATCGCGCTCTTCGCCCAGGGCAACGGCAGCCGGCCGCAGCTCGAGGAGGCGGTCGGGGCCTTCCGCCGGGCGCTCGAGATCAGCGGCGGCAAGGCCAATGGGGCGCGATTCAGTCTCGGCTACGTCCTGCTCAAGCTGGGCCGCGACGACGAGGGGGTGGCGCTGCTCGAGGAGTACCTCGCCGCCGGCGGCCGGGGAGCCCCGGCGGAGCAGGCCCGCTCCCTGATCGACAACCCCCTGCGCGCGCGGGTCGACCTGATTCCCGACTTCGAAGCGGTCACCCTGACGGGGGAATTCCTCACCTCGGAGGAGCTGCGCGGCAAGGTGGTGCTACTCGACTTCTGGGGCACCTGGTGCGCCCCCTGCGTCGCCGCCGTCCCCCACCTGCGGCGGCTCGCCCGGCGGGCGGCGAAGCATCCCTTCGTCGTCCTCAGCATCAGCAACGACAGCGACGAGAAGGCGTTGCGCAGCTTCGTCGCGCAGCACGACATGGACTGGCCGCAGATCTGGGATCGCCGGCTGGTCCACGACACCTTCGACGTGCAGAGTTTTCCCACCTACCTGCTGGTCGATCCCGAGGGCAAGATCATCTTCCGCGAGACCGGCTGGTCCAGCCGCATCGCCGGCGAGCTCGATGCCCAGGTCGCCCGCGCCCTGCGCCGGGCGCGCAAGGCGCGGGCGCAGTAGCGGCGGACGGCGGCTACGGCGTCGCCGGAGGCCGGCCGGCGGCGGCAGGATCCTCGCGCTTGCCCGGGTCGACCAGGCGGTAGACCACCGGGATCACCACCAGGGTGAGGAGAGTGGAGGAGATCAGGCCGCCGATCACCGCCAGGGCCATGGGGGTGCGCAGCTCGGCGCCTTCGCCGCTGCCGATGGCCATCGGCAGCAGGCCGAGGACGGTGGTGGCGGTGGTCATCAGGATCGGCCGCAGGCGGATCTGGCCGGCCTCTTCCAGCGCCTCGACGGTGCTCATGCCCTCCTCCCGCCGCAAGCGGTTGGCGGTGTCGACCAGGACGATCGCGTTGTTGACCACGATGCCGGCGAGGAGCACCACCCCGATCAGCACCACGACCGAGATCCGCACCTCGAAGAGCCACAGGGTGAGGAGCACGCCGATCAGGGAGAGGGGGACGCTGAAGAGGATGACGAAGGGGTGGCGCAGGGACTCGAATTGCGACGCCATCACCAGGTAGACGAGGAAGATCGCCAGGTAGATCGCCAGCTTCATGCTGTCGAAGGAGGTCTCCATCTCCTGGCGCTGGCCACCCATCCGCCAGGAGAAGCCGGCCGGCAGCTCGAGGCCGGCGAAGACCGCGGCGATGTCCCGCGCCGCCGACGCCAGGTCGCGGCCCTCGAGATTGGCGGTCAGGATCGCCACCCGCTCGCCGTCGGCGCGGCGGATCTCCGCCGGGCCTTCGGTCTCGACCACGTCGGCGACGGCGGCGAGCGGGATCGCCGTACGGCCGCGCTGCGCCACCACCAGGCCGCGGATGTCGCGGGCCGAGTCGCGGTACTCCTCGGCGGCGCGCAGGCGGATGTCGATGATCTGATCGTCGCGCTGGATCTCGGTGGCGACCGTGCCCTGCACCTTGGCCTGCACCACCGACGCCACCTGCTGCAAGGACAGGCCGTAGCTCGCCAGGCGGGCGCGGTCGAAGCGCACCTGGAGCTCGGGATTGCCGCCCTCGGTGGAGGTTTCGACGTCGCGCAGGCCGTCGACCCGGCGCAGGCCGGCCACCGCGCGGTCGGCGAGGGCCTTGAGCAGCCGCAGGTTGTAGCCCCGGATCTCGATCTCGATCGGGGTCTTGAAGCTGAAGTACGAAGGCCGGCCGAAACGCGCCTCGAGGCCGCGGTCGGCGGCCACCACGGCGCGCATCTCGTCCATCACCCGCGCCTCCCGCTGGCGCGAGAAGGGCTGGTCGAGGATCACCGTCACCTGGCCGACGTGCTCGCGGTGCTCCGCCGCCACCCCGCCCTGCTGGCTGGAACCGCCGGCGATGGCGTAGACGTGGGCGACGCCGTCGAGCTCGAGGGCGCGGCGCTCGATCGCCTGCAGGCGGCGCTGGGTGACGTCGAGGTGGGTGCCCGGCGGCAGCTCGAGGTCGACGAAAAACTCCCCCTGCACCAGCTCCGGCACCAGCTCCTGGCCCAGGCGGGGGAAGAGCAGCAGGCTGGAGGCGAAGGCGAGGAGCGCGATCAGCAGGGTGACGGCGGGGTGGCGCAGGGCGCCGCGGAGCAGCCGGCCGTAGCTGCGACGCAGGCCTTCGAATCCGAGCTGGAAGAGCATCGCCGGCGGCGCCAGGAGATAGACCACGGGGCGGGAGAGCAGCCACAGCAGGCGGCGCAGCAGGCGGCCGGCGATCGTCGCCAGACGCTCGCCGAGCTGCGCCAGGGGATTGCCGCCGTGGAGCCGTTTCCACGCCAGGGCGGCGGCGATCAGGACCACCAGCGCCGCCCCCACCGCCAGCAGGTTGCGCGGCTCGAGCAGCCGGGTCTGGTAGCGCAACGCCAGGCGCGCCACCAGGTAGCCGGCGGCGAGCAGGACGCCCACCGCCACCCCCTCGGCCAGCAGGTCGCCGCCGCGGCCTTCGCGGGCGGCGAGCATCGGGATCACCGTCAAGGCCACGATCAGGGATACCAGCAGCGAGTAGGTGACGGTCAGGGCCTGGTCGGTGAAGAACTGCGCCGCCACCCCCTCGACGAAGACGATCGGCAGGAAGACGCAGATGCTGGTCAGGGTCGAGGCGACGATCGCCCGCGACACCTCCCCGGCGCCGCGCCGTGCCGCCTCCGTCGCCGCTGCGCCGCGGTCGCGCTGGCGCTCGATCGACTCCAGCACGACGATGGCGTTGTCGACCAGGAGGCCGATGCCCAGCGTCAGGCCGCCCAAGGACATGACGTTGAGCGAGATCCCCGAGGTGAACATGAAGAAGAAGGTGGTCACCACCGAAATCGGGATCGCCGCTCCGATGATGAAGGTGGCTTTGAAGCTGCGTAGGAAGAGGAAGAGCACCAGGATCGCCAGCAGGCCGCCGTAGAGCGCCGTCTCCAGCACCTCGCGCACCGACCGGCGGATGTAGCGCGCCTGGTCGGTGATCACCATCAGCCGCAGGGTCGGGTCGACCTCGGCCAGGCGCTGGCGCACCTCGTCCAAGGCGGCGAGGACGGTCTCGGAGACGGTCACCGTATTGGTGCCGCCGGCCTTGTAGATCGCCACCTCGACGCTCTCCCGGCCGTCGATGCGGGTGATGATCTCGCGTTCGCGGTGGCCGCGGCGTACCCGCGCCACGTCCGCCAGCCTCACCTGGGCGCCGTTCTGCTCGGCGATCACCAGCTGGCGCAGGTCGCGCGGCTGCTGCAGCTCGTTGATGGTGCGCACCAGGTACTCGGTCTGACCGTCGCGCAGGCGGCCGCCGGTGAGGTTGACGTTCTCCTGCGCCAGGCGGGTGGCGACCCGATCGACGTCGAGGCCGAGATTGGCCAGGGTGCGCTCGTCGATCTCGACCTGGATCTCCTCCTCCAGCCCGCCCTGCACCACCACCGCCGCCACCCCCTCGAGGCGTTCGAGGTTGCGCGCCACCCTCTCCTCCGCCACCCGCCGCAGGCGGATCAGGTCGGTGCCGTCGCCGCCGACCAGGCCGAGGCGCAGGATCGGGTCGAGGGAGGGGTCGTAGCGCAGCAGCACCGGCGGCTCGGCGGCGAGAGGCAGGCGCAGCACGTCGAGGCGTTCGCGGACGTCGAGGGCGGCGAAGTCCATCTCCGTGCCCCAGGCCAGCTCCAGGGTCACCTCGCTGATCCCGGCCCGGGAGCTCGACGACACCCGCACCAGGTTGTTGACCACCCCGACGGCGTTCTCGATCGGTCGCGTCAACAGGCTCTCGACCTCTACCGGCGCCGCGCCCGGCAGCTCGGTGCGCACGGTGAGGGAGGGGTAGGTGATGTCGGGCAGGAGGTCGGTCGACAGCTGGCGGAAGGCGACCAGGCCGAAGACCACCGCTGCGACGGCGAAGATGAAGACCGAGACCGGCCGGCGGATGGAGAAGTCGATCAGGCCCATGGATGGATGGCGCGCCGCGGCTCAGCCTTGGCCCGCTGCCCGCCGCCGGCGCATGCGCTCGAGCCGCCGTTCGATCTCGTCGTCCGACAGCCCGCGCTGGCGCATGAATTCTTTGACCCGCTCGACCTGGGCCGGATCGTCGAGATCGAGGTTGCGCAGCCGGCCGCCGTCGCCGTCGCCGGGCCGGCCGGGGTCTCCGCCGGGGTCCGCGACGCCGGCGTCCGTACCGCCGCCAGCGAAGCGCCGCCGCAGCTCCTGCAGGCGCTGCTCGATCTGCTCGTCGGACAGCCCGCGCTGGCGCATGAATTCTTTGACCCGCTCGACCTGGGCCGGATCGTCCCAGTCGATGCCGGCCAGGAAGCCGGCGCCGCGCTCGCCGCCGGCCGGTCGTCCCCGGCCGCCGCCGGGGGGAGTCGGGGCGGGGGAGCCGGCGATCCGATCCCCTGCCGGCCC
>RFGL01000141.1 GCA_003697015.1 Acidobacteriota bacterium
CGCCGGCGAGTCGCTGTTGCGAAACGCCGGCGGATAGGACATCATCGCGGCACCGACATGGAGACGCCAGCTTGAAACACGCCGCTGCGATGTTCGCCGTCCTCTTCGGCACCTGGCTGGTGTGGTCCGGGCACTTCAAGCCCCTGATCCTCGCCTTCGGCCTGCTCTCCTGCCTGCTGGTGGTGGCCATCACCCTGCGGATGGAAATCGTCGACCACGAGATCTTCCTCTACCGCCTCGGCTGGCGCCCCCTGGCCTACGCGCCGTGGCTTCTGGGACAGATCGTCAAGGCCAATCTCGACGTCGCCCGCGCCATCCTGATGCCGCAGCGCCATCCGATCCGCCGGCGCTTGATCCGCGCCCCGGCGAGCCAGAAGACCGCCATCGGCCAGGTGAGCTACGGCAACTCGATCACCCTGACCCCGGGTACCCTGACCCTCGATCTGGCGGACGGCGAAGTGCTGGTGCACGCCCTGACGCCGGAGGCGGCGGCGGCCCTGCTGGAGGGGGAGATGGACCGCCGGGCCAGGTGGCTGGAGGGCGGTCTTTGAGCCTCCCGGCGATGTATCTGGCCGCCACCGCCGGCATCCTCGTCGCCATGTTCCTGGCGCTGATCCGCGCCGCCCTCGGACCGCGCGCCGTCGATCGCATCCTGGCGGTCAACGTCTTCGGCACCAAGACCATGCTGCTGATCGCGATCGCCGGCTTCTACGCCGGCCGGCCGGAGTATTGGGTCGATCTGGCCCTGGTGTACGCCCTGGTCAACTTCGTCGGCACGGTGGCGGTGTTCAAGTGCGCCCGCTTCGGCGGCCTCGCCGCCCGCGATCAGGAGGTCGAGCCGTGAGTGCCCTCGACCTCCTGAGCTGGCTGCTGCTGATCCTCGGCGCCGGCTTCTGCGTCGTCGGCAGCCTCGGCCTGCTGCGCCTGCCCGACTTCTACGCCCGCACCCACGCCGCCAGCGTCACCGACACCCTGGGCGCCAGCCTGGTGCTCGCCGGGCTGATGATCCAGGGCGGCGTCTCCCTGGTCAGCGCCAAGCTCGGCCTGATCGTGATCTTCATCTTCATCACCAGCCCGACCGCCGCCCACGCCCTGGCCCGCGCCGCTTTCGCCTTCGGCTACCGGGCGGAGGTCGACTCCGAGGAGAGCGATGCCGTTTCCGGTTGACGCCATCCTCTTCGTCTTCCTGCTGACCATGGCGGTGGTCATCGCCCGCCGCCAGGAGCTGTTCAGCGCCGCCATGCTGACCGGTCTCTTCAGCCTGCTCTCCGCCGGTCTCTTCACCCTGATGGACGCGCTCGACGTCGCCTTCACCGAGGCGGCGGTCGGCGCCGGCTTCTCCACCATCCTGCTGCTCGGCGCCCTGACCCGCACCACCGGCCTCGAGTACCAGCAGCGGCGGCCGCGCACCCGGCCGCTCATGATCGTCTTCTCGACCGGTGCGGCGCTGATCTACGGCACCCTCGACATGCCCCACTTCGGCGACCCGGCGGCGGCGATCCACCACCACGTGACGCCGGACTACCTCGCCCGCACGCCGGTGGAGATCGACGTGCCCAACGTGGTGACGGCGGTCCTGGCCAGCTACCGCGGCTACGACACCCTGGGGGAGACGATGGTGATCTTCGTCGGCGGGGTCGGGGTGCTGCTGGTGCTCACCGGGCGCTGGCGCTGGCGCCGGAGGGTGCGATGAAGCAACCGCGCCTGCTGCGCGAAGAGGTCATCCTGCGGGTGGTGTCGAAGGCCCTGGTGCCGTTGATCCTGCTCTTCGCGCTCTACGTACAGTTCCACGGCGACTTCGGCCCCGGCGGCGGCTTTCAGGCCGGGGTGATCTTCGCCGCCGGGATGATCCTCTACGGCCTGATCTTCGGCCTCGCCAACCTGCAGCGGGTATGGCCGCCGCGGCGGGTCGAGCTGGGGATCGGCCTGGGGGTGATGCTCTACGCCGGGGTCGGCGTGGCGACGATGGTGCGCGGCGGCCGCTTCCTGGCCTACGGCGCGCTCGATCCCCACCACCCGGTGCACGGCCAGCACCTCGGCATCCTGCTGGTCGAGCTCGGGGTCGGCATCACCGTCGCCTCGACCTTGATCGCGATCTTCTACGCCCTGGGCCGGGTGCCGCCGGAGCCCCGCGGATGAGCGCCTCGATCCTCGGTCTGTGGAACTACTGGGCGGTGATCGTGCTGATGATGACCGGCCTCTACATCGTCACCGCGCGCGACAACCTGGTCAAGAAGGTGATGGGACTCAATATTTTTCAGGTGTCGGTGATCATGTTCTACGTCTCGATGGCCAAGGTGCGCGGCGGCACCGCGCCGATCCTGGTCGAAGGCGAGGAGACGGTGCTTTATTCCAACCCGCTTCCCCACGTTCTGATGCTCACCGCCATCGTCGTCGGCGTCGCCACCACGGCGCTGGCCCTGGCCCTGGTGGTGCGCATCCAGGAGGCCTACGGCACCGTCGAAGAGGACGAGCTGGTCCGCATCGACGACGACGACGGATGAGCGAGCACCTGCCGATCCTGCAGGTGGTGGTACCCCTCCTCGCCGGGCCCCTCTGCCTGCTGCTGCGCCACCGGCTGTTGGTGCGGGGGCTGGCGACGGCGGTCCCCCTCGCCTGCCTGACGATCGCCGGCCTGCTGCTCCACCGGGTGCAGCAGGTGGGGGCGATCTCCTACCACATCGGCGGCTGGGCACCGCCGTTGGGCATCGAGTACCGCATCGACCTGGCCAACGCCTACGTGATGGTGATCGTGTCGGCGATCGCGGCGGTGGTGATGCCCTTCCTCCCCGGCCACATGGGGAGCGCCATGGTGCGGCGCCGCGAGCACCTCTTCTACGCCATCTTCCTCCTCGCCCTGGCGGGACTCCTCGGCATCAGCGCCACCGGCGACATGTTCAACGCCTTCGTCTTTCTCGAGATCGCCTCCCTGGCGAGCTACAGCCTGGTCGCCCTCGGCCGCCACCGCCGCGCCCTGGTCGCCGCCTATTCGTACCTGATCATCGGCACCATCGGCGGCACGTTCTTTCTCCTCGGCATCGGCCTGATGTACCAGATGACCGGCACCCTGAACATGGTCGACCTCGCCCACCGCCTGCCGGAGCCGATGAGCCCGGGCACCCCCGGCAGCCGCACGGTGCTGGTGGCCTTCGCCTTCCTGGCGGTCGGCCTGAGCATCAAGCTGGCGGTCTTCCCCCTCCATCAGTGGCTGCCGCGGGCCTATGCCCACGCGCCGTCGGCGGTGTCGGCCTTCCTCGCCGCCACCAGCACCAAGGTCTCCTACTACCTGCTCGTCCGGGTGGTCTTCAGCCTCTTCGGCGCCGCCTACGTCTTCGACGCGCTGAAGCTCGACCGCCTGCTCCTGCCCCTGTCGATCGTGGCGATGTTCGCCGGCTCCACCGCCGCCATTTTCCAGACCGACCTCAAGCGCCTGCTGGCCTACTCCAGCGTCGCCCAGATCGGCTACATGACCCTCGGGGTGTCCCTGGCCAGCGTCACCGGCCTCACCGGCGGCCTGGTGCACCTCTTCAACCACGCGCTGATGAAGGGCGGCCTCTTCCTCGCCGCGGCCTGCTACGGCATGCGGCTGCGCTCGTCGCGCATCGCCGACCTCGCCGGCGCCGGCCGGCTGATGCCCTGGACCACGGCCGCCTTCGTCACCGGTGGACTGGCCCTGATCGGGGTGCCGGGCACCGCCGGCTTCGTCAGCAAGTGGTATCTGGTGCTGGCGGCCTTGGAGCAGGGGCGCTGGCTGGTCGCGGTGCTGGTGGTCGCCAGCTCGCTGCTGGCGGTGGCCTACGTCTGGCGGGTGGTGGAGGTGGCCTACTTCGCCGACCGCGACGCCGGCGCCCACCCGATCAAAGAAGTCCCGCCCCTGCTGCTGGTGCCGACCTGGATCCTGATCGGCGCCACGGTCTACTTCGGTCTCCGCACCGAGCTGACCGCCGGCGTCGCCGAGGCCGCCGCCGGGGTGCTGTGGGAGAGCCTGCGGTGAGCCCGGAGCAGGCCATCGCCGCCGCCTTGCTGGTGCCGCTTCTGGGCGCCGCCGGCGTGCTCCTCTGCCGCCGCCGGCCCAACGTGCGGGAGGCGGTGACCGTCCTCGCCACCCTCCTCACCTTCGGTGCGGTGGCGTCGCTGGTCCCGGCGGTGACGGCCGGCGGCCGGCCGGGGCTGGAGCTCTTCGAGGTGCTGCCCGGCCTGCCCCTGGCCTTCGCCGTCGAGCCCCTGGGGATGCTCTTCGCCCTGGTCGCCTCCGGCTTGTGGATCCTCACCTCGATCTATGCCATCGGCTACATGCGCAGCCACCACGAGGGCCACCAGACGCGCTTCTACGCCTGCTTCGCCGTCGCCATCGCCGCCGCCCTGGGCATCGCCTTCGCCGCCAATCTCTTCACCCTCTTTCTCTTCTACGAGCTCCTGACCCTGACCACCTACCCCCTGGTCACCCACCACGGCGACGAGCGGGCGCGCCGCGCCGGCCGCCTCTATCTCGGCCTCTTGATGGCGACGTCGATCGTCTTGCTGCTGACGGCGATCATCTGGACCTACGCCGTCGCCGGCACCCTCGACTTCCGCCCCGGCGGCATCCTCGCCGGCCGCGCCGACGCTCCGCTGGCGATCGTCCTGCTGCTGCTCTTCGCCTTCGGCACCGGCAAGGCGGCGCTGATGCCCTTCCATCGCTGGTTGCCGGCGGCGATGGTGGCGCCGACGCCGGTGTCGGCCCTCCTCCACGCGGTGGCGGTGGTCAAGGCCGGGGTGTTCACGGTGACGAAGATCGTGCTCTACGTCTTCGGCCTCGATCTGCTGCGTACCAGCGGCGGCGGCGAGATCCTCGCCTGGGTGGCGGCGGCGACCCTGCTGCTGGCGGCGGCGGTGGCGACGGTGCAGGACAATCTCAAGCGACGCCTGGCCTATTCGACCATCAGCCAGCTGGCCTACGTCGTCCTCGGCGCCGCCCTCGCCAACGGCACCGCGGCCTTGGGCGGCAGCCTCCACGTCGCCATGCACGCGATGGCCAAGATCACGCTCTTCTTCTGCGCCGGCGCCATCGCCGTCACCGCCCACAAGACGGAGGTCTCGCAGCTCGACGGCATCGGCCGCCGCATGCCGATCACCTGCGGCGCCTTCTTCCTCGCCTCGCTGTCGATCATCGGCCTGCCCCCGGCCGGCGGCACCTGGAGCAAGTGGTTCCTGGTTCTCGGTGCGGCGGACGGCGAACGCTGGGCGATGGTCGCCGTCCTCCTCGCCGGCTCCCTGCTCGCCATCGGCTACCTGATGCCGGTGGTGGTACGGGCCTTTTTCTACCCGCCGCCGGCGGCGGGCGAGGGGCACGGCGAGGCGCCGCTCCTCTGCCTGCTGCCCCTGACCCTGACCGCCCTGGGCTGCGTCGGCCAGTTCGTCTTCGCCGAGCCCCTCTACCGCCTGCTGGCACCGATCGCGGGGATGTGAGGAATGGACGAGCGCCCCAAGAGCCACCGGCTCGACGCACCGCGGAACGTCGCCCGCTTGGTCTACGCCCTGGCCGTCGCTTGCGCCCTGCTGCTGGTGGTCGACGTCTTCTCCCCCAAGCACCCCCACCTGCCCTACGAAGGCTGGGAGGGCTTCTTCGCCTTCGCCGGCTTTTTCGCCTATCTCGGCATCGTCGCCAGCGCCAAGCTGTGGCGCAAGCTCGTCATGCGCCCCCCCGACTACTACGGAGACGACGACGATGGCTAGCGCCGGGCCCGGGCCTCTGAGCCCGCGAGCACCGGAACCCGGGCGCCGCCACCCGGCGCGCGGGGACCGGGCGCAGGGGCGGGGGGAGGCGGCATGAGCGGCCTGCCCCCGGGGATGATCCTGGTGCTCGGCGCCCTGGCGTTGCCGCTGGTGCGCGGCCGCCTGCGGCAGCTGCTGGTGGTGGCCTTGCCGGTGGCGAGCTATGCCCACATGCTCGCCCTGCCGGCGGACCTGTCGGTCGGCGCCGAGCTCTTCGGCTACGCCCTCGAACCGGTGCGCGTCGACCGCCTGAGCCTGGTGTGGGGGCACGTCTTCCACATCGTCGCCATCCTGACGGCGATCTACGCCCTGCGGGTCAAGGGCGCGACCGAGCACGTCGCCGGCCTGACCTACGCCGGCAGCGCCATCGCCGCCGCCTTCGCCGGCGACCTGATCACCCTCTTTGTCTTCTGGGAGCTGACCGCCGTCACCTCCGTCTTCCTGATCTGGGCCCGCCCCGGAGCCCGTTCCCGCCGCGCCGGCCTGCGCTACTTGGTGATCCAGGTCGCTTCCGGCGTCCTGCTCCTCGCCGGCAGCGTCCTGACCTACCTCGAACGCGGCTCCCTGGCCTTCGATCACCTCGGGCTGAGCGGCCCCGGCAGCGTCTTGATCTTCCTCGCCTTCGGCATCAAGGCCGCCTTCCCCCTGCTGCACAACTGGCTGCAGGACGCCTACCCCGAAGCCACCGTCGCCGGCACCGTCTTCCTCTCCGCCTTCACCACCAAGCTGGCCATCTACGCCCTGGCCCGTGCCTTTCCCGGCACCGCCATCCTGATCCCCATCGGCGCCCTGATGACCCTCTTCCCCATCGTCTACGCGGTGATCGAGAACGACCTGCGCCGGGTCCTGGCCTACAGCCTCAACAACCAGCTCGGCTTCATGGTGGTCGGCATCGGCATCGGCACCGAACTGTCCTTGAACGGCACCGCCGCCCACGCCTTCGCCCACATCATCTACAAGGCCCTCCTCTTCATGGCCATGGGGGCGGTGCTCCACCGCACCGGCACCATCAAGGCCTCGGCCCTCGGCGGGCTGTACAAGTCCATGCCCCTCACCGCCGCCTGCTGCATCGTCGGTTCCCTGTCGATCTCCGGCTTCCCCCTCTTCAGCGGCTTCGTCTCCAAGTCGATGATCCTCTCCGCCGGCGCCGAAGCCCACATGCTGGTGCTCTCCCTCGCCCTGCTGGTGGCCTCCGCCGGCGTCGTCGACCACTCGGGGATCAAGATCCCCTTCTTCGCCTTCTTCGCCCACGACAGCGGCCGTCGGGTCGAGGAAGCGCCGTGGAACATGCTGCTGGCGATGGGCGCGGCGGCGGCGATCTGCATCGGCCTGGGCGTCTACCCGCAGCCGCTCTACGACCTGCTGCCCTACCCGGTGAGCTACGTGCCCTACACCACCGCCCACGTCGTCACCAGCCTCGAGCTCCTGCTCTTCGCCGCCCTGGCCTTCGCCTTCCTCTACCGCAGCGGCCGCTACCCCGCCGAGATCGAATCCGTCAACCTCGACTTCGACTGGACCTACCGCCGGCTGGCGCCGCGCGCCGTCGCCGCGGCGAGACGGCGCCTGGCGGCGCTGCACGCGGCCGCCGCACGGCGCCTCGACGCCGCCCGCCGGCGCCTCCTCCGCAGCCTGGAACGCACCTACGGCCCCTCCGGCCTCCTGGGCGAGCCCTGGCCCACCGGCACCACCGCCCTGTGGGCCGCGGTGCTGCTCGCCGCCTACCTCATCCTCAGCTACCTGTAGCCCCCGCCGCCGCAGCGCGGCGTTGGGTCCGGGCGCCCGCCGCGGCGTATACTCGGGACGATGGAGTACGACCCGCTGCCCGAACGCAGGAGCGACCGCGGCGCAACCGCCGGCCTCGATCCCGCCTTCCCCCCCACCC
>RFGL01000142.1 GCA_003697015.1 Acidobacteriota bacterium
TCCCGACGTCGCCCGCGGCGTCGGCGCCGGCCTGCTCCTCGACTGGCCCTACCCCGCCACCGCCCCCCGCCCCTGGGTCGCCGGCATCACGCCCCCCGCCGAGTGAGTTTTCCCGGCGCCTCAGCCTTCGCCGAGACGGCGTTTGAGCTCGGCGATGCGCTGGTTGACCTCGGCCAGGTCGAGATGGCGGTAGCGCGGCGGGAGGAAGCGGGCGTCGGTACATTCCTTGACCGCCAGGAGGTCCATCAGCTCGAGGCGCTCGAGGTGGGCGGAGGGGCGGAAGTCGGCGATCACCCGGGCGATGATCTCGGGCAGGGGCGGGCCCTGGTCCCGGGTCTGGTGGCGCCGCAGGGCGCGGACCAGGATGCCCTCCATCTCATTGCCGCCGATCTGGTGGTCGTCGGGCAGAGGGGGGAGCTGGTCGCGCTCGAGCTCCAAGCCGACCTTCTTCGCCATGGCGTAGAACAGCTCCTGGCGGCTGGCCGCGTCCTGCGGCGGGAAGAGGGGGATGTGGACGTCGAGGCGGCCCTGGCGTTTGAGGTCCACCTCCACCAGATCGGGGCGGCTGGTGGCGAAGATCCACAACACCTTGCCGCGTTTCGTGGTGTCCGACATCGCCTTGGCGAGCATGCCGTAGACCCGGCCGGAGACGCCGGAGTCGCCGCTCCCGGCCTCGCGGCGGCCGGTCATCTGGTCGGCCTCGTCGACGAAGACGATGACCTGGCCGAGGGCGTCGAGGATGGTGAAGATGGTCTCCAGGTTGCCCTCCGTCGCCCCCACCCACTTGTCGCGGAAATTCTTCAGCTCCACCACCGGCACCCCCACCTCCCCCGCCAGGCAGGTGACGAGAAAGGTCTTGCCGGTGCCGATGCGGCCGGCGAGAAGGTAGCCCATCGGCAGGGCGTTGCGCTGGCCGCGGCGCATCAGCTCGGCGTCCTCGCGCAACCAGGCCTTGGCTTCCTCGTGGCCGGCGACGTGATCGAGGGTGCGCCGCGACTCGACGAATTCGATCAGGCCCGCGGCCTGCTTCTCGATCAGCTCCTTGCGCAGGCGGCTCAGGTAGGGATGGGTGAGGCGCTCGCGGTTCTTGAGCGCGCGCTGGACGAGACCGCGGACGTTGACCCGCGACAGGCCGACCAGGCGCTCGGCGAGGCCGTCGCGGTCGAGATCGGAGACCGCGTCGAAGTCCGCCTCCGCCGCCGTCAGGTCGGCGACGTAGGTGCGGATCTCCTCCGCCGCCGGCAGCTCGACCTTGAGCTTGGCGTTGTAGGGGCTCTCCACCAGGATGCGGTTCAGGTCCGCCAGGTTGGTGGTGAGGAGCACGGTGGCGACGAAGGCGCGGGTGATGGTCGGATCGCTGGCCCAGTCGAGGAGCTGGATCAGCACCTGGCTGTGGTCGCCGGAGAGATGCGAAGGGTCGGCGCGCGGGGCGACGAATTGGGCGTAGTCCACCACCACCGCCACCTTGAGCGGCGCCGGCTGGAGACGCCCGGCGTCGTCGCGTCGGGTGAGGGCCTGGCTGCCGCGCAGGAAGCGGTTGAGCAGCTCCAGGGCGCGCGGCGCGTCGCGCGGCAAGAGCGCCCCCAGCTCCAGGGCGTCGGTCGGCTCGTGGTCGCCGAGGCGGGCCCACTCGGTGCCCTGAAAGGCGTCGAAGGCGCGCAGGAACCGGTAGAAGTGCTTGCCGCCGCGCTTGACCCGGATGCCGCGGCCGCGGTCGTAGTGGACGACCACGTCGAAGGGCGCGAACATCACCTCGGTGAGAAACGTGCGCAGGGAGACGTAGCGCCTGGCGCCGTCCGCCGCCGGCGCCGGCACCAGATCGTGGACGCCGCCGTAGAGGATGAACTGGCTGGTGGCGCCGGCGCGGAAGAGACGCCGCATCTCCTCCGCCCAGGCCGGTAGGGGACTCATCCTTCGCGCTCCATCGCCCGCGGCAGCTCCGGCAGCTCGGCCGGCGCCGCGCCCAGGGGATCGGCGCCGATGGCACCGAAGATCTCGGCGTTCTGCTCCATCCAGCGGTTGGTCTCGGAGAGGGCGCCGGTGACCGCGTCGAGACGGCTGCTGAGGATCTCCGCCTTGCCGCGCACCGCGGTCTCCTCGCGCAGCAGCACCACCTGACGCTCGATGCGCTCCAGCTCGGCGTCGACCACCGCCCGGCTCTCCTCCGCCCGGGCCAGATTGTCGAGCCGCTTGCGCTGGATGTCGAGGGTGCCGGAGAGCGATCGCGCCAGGGCGGAGTCGGGCTCGGCGGCGGCGAGACGCTTCTCCAGCTCGGCGATCTCCGCCTCCAGGGCCCGGCGATCGGCGCCCGCGACGTTCTGCTCCAGCACCTCCCGCGAGGCCAGCAGGCGGAGGAAGATCCACAGCAGCTGGTTCAAGCCCCCGGTGCGCAGGGAACGCATGCCGCCGACGAGCTCGTCCTCCTCCAACGCCGCGGAGACTCCGAGCACCCTGCGGCACTGCTCCAGCAGGCGGCGGTAGCGCTCCTGCGACGCCGGCGAGAGACGCGCCATCGCCCGTTCGACCCGCGCCTCGTAGCTCTCCTTGGCGGCCATCATCCGCTCGGCCCGCACCAGCCGCTGGAAGCGCTCGCTCGACGCCACCAGGGTCAGAAAAAGGATCTCGAAGGCGGCGCCGAGAAGCCAGAAGCCGGGATTGGCCAGGCCGAGGACGGCGAAAGCGGCGAGGGCCAGCTGGTTGAGCGGCAGATGGCCGAGGAGCGGCACCTTGCGGCGCCGCCAGAATGCCGCCTTCAGGTAGTCGAGAAAGCCCAGCTCGTCGCCCGCCGCCATCGCTCAGCCGGCCCTTCCGCTCTGGATCTCGTGGAAGGCGTGGGCCACCTCCCCCACCGCGTCCTTGAACGCCCGGCTCTCCTGCACCAACAGCGGATCGGCGTCGCGGGTCGGGGGGATGACGTCGTCGAAGGTCCGTCCGATGCGCCCCGGAGCCGGCGTCATCAGCCACACCCGATCGCCGAGGAAGACCGCCTCGGCGATCGAGTGGGTGACGATGAACACCGTCGCCTCGAGGTCGTGCCACAGGCCGGTGATCAGCTTCTGCATGTCGTAGCGGGTGGGCTCGTCGAGGGCGGAGAACGGCTCGTCCATCAGGATGATGCGCGGCTTCAAGACCAGACTGCGGGCGATCGCCACCCGCTGGCGCTGGCCGCCGGACAGCTGGTGCGGGTACTTGTTCTCGTGGCCGGCGAGCCCCACCCGGGCGATCCACTGCCGCGCCAGCTCGTCCATCTGCCGGCGGCTCAAACCGAGCTCGCGGCGGTTGAGCTCCAGGCCGAAGGTGACGTTGCGCAGCACCGTGCGGTTGGGGAAGGAGCTGTAGCGCTGGAAGATCATGCCGCGGTCGCGCCCCGGGCCGACCACCTGGCGGCCGCGCACCCGCACCTGGCCGCGGGTCGGCGGGTAGACGTCGGGGAAGCCCTGGATCAGGTTCAAGACGGTCGACTTGCCGCAGCCCGACGGCCCGATGATGGCGATGAGCTCGCCGTGGCCGGGCAGATCGTCGACCCGGAAGCTCAGATCCTTGAGCGCGGTGAAGGCCTTCGGCGTGCCGGCGTCGAACGTCTTCTCGACCCCGATCAGCTCGACCACCGGCGGCCGCGGGCCGGCCGGCGCGGGGGCGGCGCCCTCGGCCGCCTGCGGCGTCGGCTGCCCGCTCACCGCAGGTCCGCCCGGTAGGGGAAGAGCCGGCGCTCGGCCCAGCCCCACAGCTTGTCGGTGACGAAGGCGAGGACGACGATCACCACCAGCACCAGATAGATGTGCTCGCGCGGCCCGCGGCGCTGGGACATGATGATGATGCCACCCACCCCCTTGCCGATGTCGACCATCTCCGCCAGCAGGATGTAGCTCCAGCCGATGCCGAAGCCGAGGCGCAGAGCGCGGAAGACGTCCGGCCAGGCGATCGCCAGCAGCACCTTGCCCACCGCCTGCCAGCGGCTCGCTCCCAGGGTGTAGGCGGTCTTCAGGTAGACCTCGTCGACCTGATCGATCGCCACCACCACCAGCGGCACCAGGTAGATGGCGAAGGCGAGGGCGAGGAAGCCCACCTTCTGGCCCTCGCCGGTGCCGAGCAGGCTCAGGGTCAGGGGCACCAGCGCGGGGATCGGCAGGTAGGCGCCGAAGACCACCAGCGGGTTGAAGGTCGCCTTGATCTTGGTGAAGGCGCCCATCAACAGGCCGAGGGGAAAGGCCACCGCCACGCCGACGGCGAAGCCCGCCACCACCCGGCCCAAGGAGATCATGGCGTTGCGGGTCAGGGCGCGGTCGAACCACAGGCTGGGGAAGGAGCGCGCCACCTCCAGCGGACTGGGCAGGATGGTGGGGGAGATCAGACGCCCCTCCGCCGGTCCGCTGCCGGTCAGCAGCCACCAGAGGGCGAGCAGCAGGAGGATCGGCACCGTCCCCAGGGCCCAGCTCTGCCAGGCCGGCAGGTCCTCGCGCACGACCAGCCACGGCCGCCGCGGGGCGGCGGCCGGAGCCGGGGGCGGGGTGGGGGTCGCGTCGCTCATCGCGCCGTCGGCCGGCGAGGCTGCCCTCGCCGGCGGTGCCTCACTGCGCCTCGGGCGGGTAGACCGAGATCTCGACCCGCCGGTTCAGGGCGTGGTTGTCGGGATCCTCCGGGTCGGCCGGCTGGTTCCAGCCCACCCCTTCGACGACGAACTTGTTGGGATCGAAGTCAAACTTCTCGATCAACGCCGCCTTCACCGCCTCGGCACGGTCGAGGGAGAGCTGGCGCACGTCCTCGAAACGTATCCCCTGGCCCTTCATCGATGCGTCGGTATGGCCGACGACGGCGATCACCGCGCGCTCGTACTGCCCCGCCAGGCGCGCCACCTTCTCCAGGGTGGCGTTGACCGACGGGTCGTAGAGAGTGTTGGGGATCGGCTTGCCGAATTCGTCGTGCCGCGGCTCGAAGATGTTGGCCGAGTTGGGGTAGAAATTGATGCGGAT
The DNA here is from genome assembly GCA_003697015.1 of Acidobacteriota bacterium. Classification (GTDB taxonomy): domain Bacteria; phylum Acidobacteriota; class Thermoanaerobaculia; order Multivoradales; family J023; genus J023. Next base: position 4,971 of record RFGL01000142.1, read on the forward strand.
GGTCTGGGTGAGGATCGGCGCCTCCGCCTGGACCCGGCTGTAGGAGGTGGGCACGAAGGTGGTGCGGTATTCGTCCTTCTGGTGGGCGAAGAGGCCGGCCTCGTCGATGTTCTTGAGATAGGTGAAGTCCATCACCTCGTCGAAGCGCACCGGCGTGCCGATCAGGCCCAGCTCGCGGTAGACGAAGGTGATGTTCTTCCACGTGCGCTCGAAGTTCGCCGGATTGTTCTGATTGAGAAAGAAACCCTTGTTCTCGGCGAAGTTGGTCAGGTGGGCATCGGCCTCCATCGCCTGCACCTCGTCGACGGCGAAGCCGAAGCCCTCGGCCATCCAGACGAAGGCCCGGGCTTTGAAGGTGTCGTCGCCGAGCTGCTCCATGCCCTTGAAGATGCCTTCGACCAGCCCCTGGACGATCTCCGGATGGTCCTTGGCGAAGTCCGCCCGCACCGCCCACACGTCGGCGATCAGCTTGTTGGCCTCGCCGGTGGTGGTGAGGATGCGGGTGCCGGGCACCCGATCCGGGATGTTGTAGATGTCCGGCGCCCACGACACGCAGGCGTCGATCGACTTGTCGGCGACGAAGGCCGCCGCCGCCTCGAAGGCGGTGGCGGTGTACTTGTGATTGACCTCGCTGGGCTGGATGCCGGCATTGAGGAGCAGGTTGTTGATGAAGTATTGCGACGGGCTGTTCTGAGCGTAGACCACGGTCTTGCCCCGGAGGTCGCGGGCCGATTGGATGGCGCCGCGAACCACGATGCCGTCGCCGCCGTTCGACCAATCGATCTGCTGCACGATGCGCGGCGCGGTGCGCGAATCCTTCATCAGCTCGGGAGCGAAGAGCACCATCATGTCGAGAGTGCCCCACAGGGCGTGGCTCTCGCCGGCGGCGAAGGCGTCGCGCGCCACCACCGGATCATCGATCAACTTGAGATTGACCTTGAAGCCGTAGTCGCGGAAGAAAATGCTTTCTTCGTTGGGCTTGAAGCCGTGGTTGGCGGCGACGATCGGCAGCCAGCCGATCCATACGTTGATCGGGAACTGCACCACCTTCTCGTCCTCGTCCCAGGCGTAGCCCGACACCCCCTTGACCGCCGGCAGTCGCTCGGCGGCGACGTAGGCGTACTCGCTGACGGTGGTGATCCCCTGCGCGTCGGGGGCCTCGATGGCGCCCGCCTGGTCGCGGAACTTGTCGAGGTCGACGTCGCCGGCACCGCGACCGGAAGGGGCGATCAGGTCGCGGAAGAAGTAGCCCGCGGCGACCACCAGGGCGACGACGAAAAGAAGAATGACGATCTTGCCGAGCCGGGTCGGCCCTACCTTGTCAGCCATGGACTCCTCCGAAGGATGCGGTTGAGGTCGCGGTCACGTGTCTAGCTCTCGGGCACCGCCGGGCCCAGGTCCTTGACCGGCGGCGCGGCCTCGCCCCGGTCCTCCGCCGCGGCCGTCTCCGCCGCTTCCGCCGCCGGCATCTCGAGGCCGTAGGCAGCGGCGAACTCGGCCAGGGCCTGATCCCCCAAGGCCTCCTGCTCGGCCTCCATCAGCTCCACCTGCGAGGAGTCGATCGAGCCGGCGGCGACCCGCGCCCGGCCGGCGGCCTTGTCGCGCCGCTCGGTCAGGTACTCCTCGACCCGCGACAGGGTGTCGCCGGCGCCGCCGATCGAGCTGATCATGCCCTGCGCCATCTCCTGCAGCTCGGCCTGGGCCTCGAGCATCTCGGCCTCCGAGATCATCCGCTTCAGGGCGTCGATCTTCTGCTGCGCCTCGCGCACCGAGACGTCGCGCGCCTTGAGCAGCTTCTGGTAGGTCTGCTCCGCCTGCTCGAGCTGCGCCCGATTCTCCTCCAGCTGCTGGCGCAAGCTCTTGAGCCGCAAGGCGTACTGGCCGGCGGTCTGGCGATGGCCGAGCTTGAGATGGGCGGCGGTCTTGGCCGCCAGGTCCTGCTCCTCTTTCTCCTGGTTCTTGATCTGGCGCATCAGCCGCTCGACGAAGCCGGCGTGGGTGGCGAGGTTGTCGTTGAAGCGCGCGATCTGCTGGCGCAGATTCTCCTTCTCGGCCTCGATCAAGGCCCGCGGATTGGCCTTCTCCAGGCCTGAGATGAAGAGGCCGACGAACCCCTTGATCAGGTTCTTCAGGCGCCGAAACATGGTCCACTCCTTTGGGGCTCAGGGCCGGGTACGTAGGCGGTTCTCTGGCGCTGCATCGCTGGCGCCACCATAGCAACGCGCCTCCGAAGCTGTCAACGAAGCCCGCGCCGGGTGCGGGCATGCTCGAAGGAGGACTACGCCGCCGGGGGACCCCGCATTCGCCCGACCCCGCCCCGCCCCGCCGCGGCCCCAGGCCGGCGCTCGGCAAAGCCGCCGTCAAACCGCCGGCGAAGCGGCCGATCTCCTCAAAACAGAGGACTTGCGAAGACCCTGGCACCTGCCGGGGGGCCCCAGGCCGGCGCTCGGCAAAGTCGCCGTCAAACCGCCGGCGAAGCAGCCGATCTCCTCAAAACAAAGGACTTGCGAAGACCCTGGCACCTGCCGGGGGACTTGCGAAGAAGCTGGCACCTGCCGGGGAACCTGGCGCCCACGCCGGCCGGCATGAGCTCGATCGTCGATCTTGTCTTCTCCGCCCATCCCGTGCTATTCAGGGAGGGCCCAGTGTGTACGAACGGCTCGGAGAGTCCGAGCCAGGAGGGGGGTTGCCACCGTCCGGGGGGAGCCCGCAGCGGGCTTTCTCCAACCGCGTCGGGACGCGGGCAGCCTTGTGTGTCTGCCAACCGTTCACGCGAAAGGAGACGTCCGTGCAAAAACATGCCCTATGCCCGAGCGGGCGGTGGCTCGTCGCCGCCCTGCTGATCACCGTCCTCGTGCCGGCGGCCGCCCTGGCCGACGGCGACGGCAAGCCGCAGGTGCGCGAGAAGCTCTTGCCGGTCTACCAGCAGCTGCTCCTCGATCCGCAACACAAGGCCCTCGAGCGGGGGATGATCGGCCGCTGGGACGATCCGGCGGCGGTGGAGCGCTATCTGCGGGCGCTGCCGATGTCGCCCCTCGAGCTGCTCGAGCTGAAGATGTTCAGCGAGCGCTTCGAGATCGCCGTCCCCAAGGGGATCCACGACCTCCACCGGCAGTGGGTGAAGCTCCACGAGACGTCGGCGCGGGAGCTCTACGGCGACGCCTACGTCGAGCGCCTGCTCGCCCCGCCGCCCCTCGAGCTGGGGCCGGCGATGGGCGGGGTGCCGGGCAAGGCGGCGACCGTCGGGCCCAATCGGAACGTCGCCTTCAACCACGTGCCGCCGCCCCTCGACTACCAGGGCGAGATCCAGCTGGTGGTCAACCCCAACAACAACGACCAAATCGTCGCCGCCACCAATACCTTCGACAACATCGGCGGCACCTGCGGCTCCTTCGGCATGCAGGCGGCCTTCTTCTCCGCCGACGGCGGCCAGACCTGGGGCTATTCCTGCCCGCCGGACGCCCCGGCCTACGGCCTCGCCTGCCCCGGCCTCGGCACCTTCGGCAGCGACCCGGCCCTGCATTGGGACGCCGGCGGCAACGTCTACCTCGAGTACATGCTGCTCTGCGCCCTCACCCCCACCGACATCCGCTTCTCGATCGTCGTGTCGCGCTCCACCGACGGCGGCGCCACCTGGAACCCGCGCGGGGTGCTGGTCAACAGCTTCGCCAGCGGCGACGTGGAGGACAAGGAGTTCTACGCCATCGACAACCACCCCCAGAGCCCGTTCTTCGGCCGCCACTACACCTGCTGGGATCGCAACAACGACGAGAAGTCCGCCTTCTCCACCGACGCCGGTCGGACCTGGACCGAGGTCGATCTGCCGGCCACCCCGTCCACCGGCCCCCCGGGGACGCTGCCCTTCGACCTGGGCTGCGAGATGGCGGTGGAGGACGACGGCACGGTGCACGTGATCTACGACACCCTGCGCTGCCCGCCGATCGGCAACTGCCGCAACGAGCAGATGTTCTACTCGCGCTCCACCGACGGCGGCGCCAGCTGGTCGGCGCCGGTCCTGGTGCGCGACTTCAACCTGGTCAGCTTCAGCAGCAACAACTTCCCCGACGCCCAGGACCAGCGCGGCATCAACCCCTTCGGCGCGATCGACGTCGACAACACCGGCGGCCCCTGCGACGGCAACCTCTACGTCACCTTCACCGACTTCCTCAGCGGCGGCGGCAACAACGCCGACGTCTTCATCAGCCGCTCGACCGACGGCGGCGCCAGCTGGTCCGAGCCCCTGCGGGTCAACGACGACGACCTCGCCGGCCGCGCGCAATTCCATCCCTTCCTGGTGGTGGACCAGTCCGCCGGCGACCCGGTGATCGGCTGGCACGACGCGCGCAACGACCCGGGCAACGACGCGGTCGACTTCTTCCTCGCCCGCTCCGGCACCTGCGGCCGCAGCGTCGAGCCCAACCTCCAGGTCAGCCAGCCGTCGAATGAGTTCAACAACAGCGCCATCTCGTCGTCGAATGAGAACAGCATCGCCAATCCGGGCTTCAACCCCAATCAGTACGGCGAGTACCTGGGGCTCGACGCGCAGAACAACCAGGCCTGGCTCGCCTGGACCGACACCCGTCACTACTTCCCCGCCTTCGGCGGCAACCCGCAGCTGGAGAACGTCGGCTTCGCCGCCGTCGACTTCGGCTACTACCTGAGCGGTCCCAAGCCGGGATCGAGCGGCGCCAACACCACCTGGACCACCCACGGCGCCACCCCCGGCGCGACCAACTTCTTCATCTTCGGCTTCACCGCCGGCAGCGTCGCCGTCCCCGGCTGCCCGGGCAAGACCGTCGGCATCGCCGACATCAACATCCTCGGCAGCCCGGCGGCCGGCGCCGGCGGCCAGGCCTCGACCTCCCTCTTCGTCCCCGCCGGGGCCAGCGGCCTGACCGTACTCTTCCAGGCGGTCGAGCTCTCCACCTGCCAGGTGTCGAACCTCGTCACCTACAAATTCCCCTGATCCGAACCACGCCCGCCCGGGGACGCCACCACGCCGTCCCCGGGCCCCGCCCCGCAACCCCTGCCCGCGCCCCGATCGACCGCCCGCGCTCCACCTTCGAGATGCGCGTCAA
>RFGL01000143.1 GCA_003697015.1 Acidobacteriota bacterium
AGCCGGGGCATCGGCAAGGCGATCGCCTTGCGGGCGGCGCGGGACGGCGCCAAGGTGGCGATCGCGGCCAAGACCGCCACCCCCCATCCCAAGCTGCCGGGTACGGTCTACACCGCGGCGGAAGAAATCGAGGCGGCGGGGGGCGAGGCCTTGCCCTGCGTCGTCGACGTGCGCGACGACGACGCGGTGGCGGCGGCGATCGAGCGCACGGTCGAGACCTTCGGCGGTCTCGACGTGCTGGTCAACAACGCCAGCGCCATCAGCCTCACCGGCACCGTCGAGACGCCGATGAAGCGCTTCGATCTGATGCACCAGATCAACACCCGCGGCACCTTCCTATGCTCCAAGCTCGCCATCCCCCACCTGGCGAAGGCGTCGAACCCCCACATCCTCAACCTGGCGCCGCCGCTCAACATGGAGCCGCGCTGGTTCGCCAATCACGTCGCCTACACCATGGCCAAGTACGGCATGAGCATGTGCGTCCTGGGCATGGCGGAGGAGCTCAAGCCCCAGGGCATCGCGGTCAACGCCCTGTGGCCGCGGACGGTGATCAACACCGCAGCGGTGCGGAACCTTCTCGGCGGCGACGCCATGGTGCGGCGCAGCCGCCAGCCGGCGATCGTCGCCGACGCCGCCCACGCCATCCTCACCCGCGACAGCAAGAGCTTCAGCGGCAATTTCGTCATCGACGAAGACATCCTGCGCCAGTCCGGGGTCACCGATTTCGACGTCTACGCCGTCGATCCGACGCAGGAGCTCTTCCCCGACTTCTTCCTCTGATCGTCGCCGGCTGCTAGCGCTCGAAGGCGACCTGCGCGCGGCCGGCGGTGGCCTCGCGCAGGGCATGGGCGAGTCGCTCCGCGTCGGCCACCGGCACGGCGACGGTGGCGGCGATCTCGGCGCCGTAGTCGGCCTTGGCCGGCGCCAGGGCGAAGCGGGCGAGCACCCCCTGGACGGCGCCGCTCAGCTCGTAGGGGTAGTGGATGCTCAGGGTGCGGACCACCGGCCGCTCGACGATCTCCGCCCGCTCGAGGGCAGCCGCAGCAGCGCCGCCGTACGCCCGCACCAGGCCGCCGGTGCCGAGTCGGGTGCCGCCGAAGTAGCGCGTCACCACCACCACCACGTCGCTCAGCCGGCGCCCGTCGATTTCCTGCAGGATCGGCCGCCCGGCGGTGCCGGCGGGCTCGCCGTCGTCGCTGTAGCGGAAGGCGTTTTCGTCCAGCGCCAGGCGCCAGGCGAAGCAATTGTGGGTGGCGTCGCGAAACTCCGCCCGCCGCGCCGCGACGAAGTCCATCGCCTGCTCGACGTCGCCGGCCGGCGCCAGGGAGGCGATGAAGCGCGACCCCTTCACCTTCGGCATCTCATGTCGCACCGCCGACCGCACCGTCCGGATGACGCTCATCGCCGAAGCCTACGCCCCACCCACCGCCGGCGACAAGCGATCGCCGCCGCCAGCGGCCGCACATTCGGTAGGGGAATACGGACGGCTATGTGGTATGATCGAGTGGTCGTCGTGGCGTTACGGTAGGAGAAGACCATGCCCGAAGCACAGAGCAAGAAAGTCACCATCTCGCTGCCCGAAGACCTGCTGCGCTTCGCGGACGCCAAGGCCGCGGAGCGCAAGACCAGCCGCAGCGCCATGATCAGCGAGCTGCTCGTCGAGCTGCGGGCGAGCGAGCAGGACGCCCTGGCGCGGGAGGGCTACCGCTTTTATGCCGACGAAGCGCGAGCCTTCGCCGATTCCAGCTCCCAGGCGTCCGCCGAGGCGTGGTGCGATGACCCGTCGCGGTGACGTCTACTGGGTCGCCTTCGACCCGGTCAAAGGCAGCGAGCAGGGCGGCCTCCGACCCGCCCTCGTGGTGCAGCAAGACGTCGGCAATCGCTACAGCCCGACCACCGTCGTGGCGGCGATCACCCGTACTCTGCCCGCCAAGCCCTATCCTTTCGTCGTCGTCGTCGAGCCCGAGGAAAGCGGCCTCCGTGCCCGTAGCGCCGTCAATTGTGCCCAGTTAGCGACCATTCAACAGGCCGGGCCCGAATCCAGTCTGCGGCCCCCTGTCGGCAGCGACGAGCTACGACCCGTAGGCCACCTCTCCGACGCCACCATGGCACGAGTAGACCGCGCCCTCCGCTACAACCTCGGTCTTGGCTGACGGCGTCGTACTCGCGGGCATGCTCGCGGTGGCGCTCCTGATCCTCGCCGCCGCCTGCCTGGGCAAAGGCGCCGCCTGCTGGGCCGCCCGCCTAAACGGCGAGCCCAGCCCCGAGGCCATGCCCATCGTCACCACGCTGATGGCCACCCCACTCTTCGAATGGGTCGACGGCCAGCGAAGTCGTGCCGCTCAGGCAGCGCCCGTCGATACCCTCCCATCCCCGCACGAAATCGGTTACGATAACCGCGATGGACATGAGCGAGAGCGAGCTCAGATGAAGCAGGCGGTCATACCCTACCCGGAAGGACTGGCACAGGTTCTCGATCTCTCGGATCGCGAGTTTGCCGAGGAGCTGCGGTTTCTGGCATCTGCCAAGCTCTTCGAGCTCGGCAAGCTCACCGCCGGCCAAGCGGCGGAGCTCGCCGGCATGGGCCGAATGCCCTTCTTGTCCGCGTTGGCGCGGATCGGCGTGCCCGCCATCAACCTGCGCGATGAAGAGGTGGACGCCGAGCTCAGCGCCGCTCGTGAGCTCGCAGGATGAGCCTCTGGGTCATCGACGCAAGCCCGCTCATCTTCCTGGCCAAGCTCGACCGTCTCGGATTGCTCCGCGAAGGTGCTGGCGAGATCCTTGTGCCACCTGCCGTCTGGTCCGAGGTGCGACAACTTGAAGACGAAGCACTCGATCGCCTTCGCCACGCTCGGCGCAGCTGGCTACAGATCAAGAAGGTCGCCAATCCGGAGGCGTTGGCTTTCCTGCGAGTGAATTTGCACGCCGGCGAAGCCGAGGCGATTGCACTTGCCAAGGAGATCCGGGCAGAACGCATCGTAGAGGACGATCTTGCTGCCCGGCGTTACGCCAGAAGGCTCGGTCTGTCGATCGTCGGTACTCTTGGCCTGATCCTGGCCGCCCGGATACGCGGAGAGATTCCCTCGGTTGCCGAAGAAATCGGACGCCTTCGAGCAGTCGGGTTTCGAATCAGCGAGCAGTTGGAAACGGCCGTTCTTCGCGCTGCGGGCGAAATCGCAGGATGAGCTGATCAATCGAAGAACAACCGCAGGTTCTCTTCCGGCACCGGGCGGGTGAAGCGGGAGACGACGACGAAGAGCAGCAGGCTGGTGGCGACGCCGATCTCCACGGCGTCGATGCCGCGGGGGTCGAAGCCGCGCAGGACGAGGAGCTCCCAGGCCAGACAGGCGGTGAAGCCGCCGACCATGGCGGCGATGGCGCCGGCGGCGGTGGCGCGGCGCCAGTTGAGGCCGGCGACGACGGGGACGAAGAAGAAGCTGGCGATGAGCTTGGTCTGGGCGACGACGATGCCCTGCACGTCGCCGAGCTTCTGAAGGGCGAAGTAGAGCGGCAGCAGGGCGAGGGCGGCGATCGCGATGCGGTTGGCCCACACCAGGTGGCGCTGGCTGGCGCCGGGGGCGAGGAAGCGACCGTAGAGGTCGTGGGCGACGGAGGCGCCGGTGACCAGCAGGATCGAGTTCACCGTCGACAGGATGGCGGAGAGCATCGCCACCAGCAGCAGGGCGCCGACCACCGGCGGCAGCACCTCGAAGGCCATGATCGAGCTCGCCTGATCGGCCGACCCCAGGCTGGGGAAGAGCACCCGGGTCAGGAGACCGATGGCCAACACCGCCAGGCCGATCACCAGCTGAAAGCCGATGGCGACGTAGATCGCCCGCTGCACGGTCTTCTCGTCGCGCATCGAGTAGAAGCGCGCCAGCTCGTAGGGTGCGGCGGCGATCGACAGACCGAAGCTGATGCCGAAGGCGAGAAGCTCCTGCGGGGCGTAGAAGAAGCCGGTCAGGCGCGGGTCGAGGCCGCGCAGGAAGGCGATCGACTGCCCCACGCCGCCGGCCAGGTCGAGCAGCACCGGCACCGCCATCACCAGCCCGGCGACCATGATCAGGGTCTGGATGAATTCGATGTAGGAGCTCGAACGCACCCCGCCGAGGCCGGAGTAGAAGGCCGTGCTGGCGGCCACCGCCAGCATCGCCCACAGCGGATCGAGGCCGAAGATGGCCTGGGCGATCTCGCCGCTGGCCTGGAGCTGCGCCACCAGGTAGACGCTGTAGGCGACGACGATCAGCACCGCCGCCAGCGCCCGCGCCTTCTCCGAGGCGAAGCGGGCGGCGACGTAGTCCGGCACCGTCAGCGCCCCCAAGCGGCGGAACTTGGGCGCGACGAAGAAGGCCGAGACCAGCCATCCGGCCCACACCCCCAGCCAGATGAACCACCAGGAGACGCCGGTCAGATAGTGCCGGCCGATGGTGCCGACCACGGTGCCGGCGGAGATCTGGGTCGCCGCCAGCACCGCGCCGCCGACCAGCGGTCCGATGCTCCGCCCGGCGGCGATGAAGTCGTCCTCGGTGGAGGTGCGGCGGTAGCTCCAGATGGAGATGCCGAGGATCAGGCCGACGTAGAGCACCAGCACCACGGCGAGGATCGTGCCCACGGCGTCACCTCAGGTGCCGGAGCGCCCCGGCGGCTGGCGGTGCAGCCAGACGGCGGTGGCGAGGACGACCAGCAGGATCACCGCCGCGTCGGCGGCGCGGGAGACGGTCAGGGCGCCGGCGGGGGGCGGCGGGCGGACGACGCTCGGCAGGTTGGCGAGACGCGCCTCGAAGACGCCGTCGCCAGCCGGCAGCAGGTGGGGGAAGGCCCCGGTCGGGGACCGTTCGCCCGTCAGCCCGCGGAGGCGGACGAGGACGGCGTCTCCCAGCGGGTCGGCAGGGGCCTGCGGTACGGCCAGGGGCAGGTGACGGAGGGCGCCGCGCACCTCGTAGCGCAGGATGATCTCCTGCCGTTCGGCAGCCCCCGGCGGGGTCACCTCGAGGGCGAGGATCCCCGGCTGCGAGCGCCGCGTCACGATCGACGCAGGCGGCTCGACGGCCTTGAGATCGAGCTCCTGGCCGGCGAGACGACGCAGGACGAAGCGCATCGCCGGCACCGGGCCGGCGACGGCGTAGCGCGCCTCGATCCGCGCCGCGCCGTCCGCCAGCGTCAAGGTCACCGCGGCCGCCTGAAGCCGCGCCGCAGGTGCCCCGGGCGCCCTCTCCGCGGCGGCGGGCGGTGCGGCGAAGACGGCGCAGGCGAAGACGGCGACGCCGGGGATCACGTCAGCTCCCGGCGGCGTGCTCGGCGATCCGCGCGGCCTCGCCGACGGCGGCGGCCACCCGGTTGACCCGGCGGCGCAAGCCGGCCTGAAGGAAGGGCAGGCGCTGCGGCAGATGCCGGCGATAGCGCCGCAGCTTGGCGACGTCGTCGAGGGCCGGAATCGCCCCCAGGGGCAACGCCGGATCGTGCTCGAAGGCGTCGCCGCGGCAATAGCCGACGTGCACCAGCACCCGCGCCAGCTGCTTCAATGCCGCATCGAAGCGCCCGGCCTCGGCGGAGCCGGAAGCGGCGATGCGCCGGTAGAGCCGCGCCAGGGCGGCGTCGAGGCGGTCGAGCGCGGCGCCGATCGGCCCCAGGTCGAGGAGCTCCTCCGCCTCCGCGGCGTAATCCTCGACCGCCCGGCGGAGCTCGGCCGCGGTCAGGCGGTAGTCGAAGGGCAACACGGGGGCGTTGAGCACCCGGGCGATGGCGGTGAGGTAGATCTTGAGGTCCTGCTCGAGGATGCCGCGGTCCGCCACTTCGAGCACGTCGTCCTCGGTGTGCCAGGCGACGTTGCCGCCGCAGCCGCCGACCGGATAGTAGCCCCGCGCCCGGCGGATCGCCTTGGGGATCGACGACAGCAGCATGAAGAAGGAGGTCACGCCGAGCTGGTTGAAGGAGTAGTCGCCGGCGCGGATCGGCCGCCGGCGCTCGGCGCTCTCCCCGGTGCGGTCGGCGATCGCCCGGCGGCACAGCGCGTCGGCCTCGGCCATCCACATCACGTCCTCGAAGGCGGTGGCGCCGGCGCAGCCCGGCGAATCGACGTTGACCGCCGCCACGCAGTGCCGCCGCAGCTCGAGCGCGAAGCGGTCGGCGAACCACGTCGAGCCGGCGTAGCGGCCGGTGGAGTGGCCGGGCCACCAGGCGACCTTGAGCGTGCGGCGAAGGTGCCGCCGGTGGCGGTGGAAGAGGCGCGCCAGCTCGAGCAGAATGGCGTCGCCGACCGCGTTGTCGCCGATGCCGACGTCCCAGCTGTCGTAGTGGCCGTGGACCAGCAGGTAATCGTCCGAACGGCCGCGGATCGTCGCCACCGGCAGTTTGCACGGGTACCAGCCTTCCTCCAGGGCGGCGTGAACCGTCACCGCCACGGCGTCCCCCTCGAGGTGGGCGAGCAGAGCATCGCCGTCCGGCCTCGAGATCGCCACCACCGGCGTGCGCGGCTTGTGCTCCAGGTCGCCGTCCGACGGGGTGCCCCAGATCGGCGTGCAGATCCCCCAATGGACGTTCCGGCCCGGATTGACGTAGATCTGCGCTGCCGCCCCCGCCTCCTCGAAGCGCCGTACCACCGCCGGCATGGGGAAGCCGTCGCTGACGACGATCCGCCCCCCGACCTCGCCGCCGGCGTCCTGCGCCCGGTCGGCGAAGAGCTCGGTCACGTCGTCGATCGGCGGGGCCGGCACGTAGAGCGCCTCCGCCGTCACCCCCTCGGGCGGCGTCGGGGCGGCGAAGGACGGCGGTTTGGCTCGCGCCCGCCGGCCGTCGCCCCAGGCCACGCTCGCCCGCCGCGGCAGGGAGAGATAGAGCTGCGGCTCGTAGACCTCGTGCTCGATCCCCAGCTCCGCCAAGCGGGCGACGATCCACTCCGCCGCCGCGTGCTCGTCCGCCGAGCCCGATTCCCGCACCAGGCCGGCGAAGCGCTCCACCAGCCGCCAGCCGAGGTCGACCGAGGCGTCGTCGAGCAGGGCGGATTCCAGCTCGTCCACCGTCGCCACTGCGTTCATGTCCAGCTCTCCCCTCACGGTCAAAACGTCATCTTGCTCCCCGTCGCTCCCGCGGCGTGACCTCGGCGATCAACCCGCTGGCTTCCAAGGCCGCCGCCAGGCGCCGGCGAGCGGCGGCGGGCAGGGGGCGCAGGGGA
>RFGL01000144.1 GCA_003697015.1 Acidobacteriota bacterium
ACCCCAAGGCGGATCAGCCTCGGATGTCAAGCCCGCGCCGCGCCATCCGGCGCGACCGGCGGGAGGCTGGGGGGTGGGTCAGGAACGGCGACGGTCCGACGACGTGGCGCCCGCGCCCCGCCGCGGTAGAATCGACGCGGTACGCGGAGCCGATCGACTGAGGAGCGAGGGATGCCCGCCCGACGTGACGTCCTGGAGCAGCTGAAACGCGACGAGTTGATCGCCGCCGCCGGCGCCACCGGCGCCGAGGTGGCGGACCGGCGGCGGCGGGATCTGCTGATCGCCGCCCTCGACGCGGCGCCGGCCGGCGCCCTGGCGGACTTTCTCGGCGGGCTGTTGCGCGATCGCCTCAAGGAGCTGTGCCGGGCGCTCGGCCTCGACGACGGCGGGCGGGAGAAGGCGGCGATCGTCGCCCGCCTGCTCGACGGACACGCCCCCGGCGAGCGGCGGGGCAAGCCCGCGGCGCGGGCGGACGGCGGCGGGGCGCGCCGCAGGGTACGGAACCAGGGCTCGGCGCAGGCCGGGCGTGGGCCGGCGCGAACGCTGCCGGCACGCAAGCTCACCCTGCGCCAGCTGGAGCGCCATCTCTTCGCCGCAGCGGACATCCTCCGCGGCAAGATGGACGCCTCGGAGTTCAAGGAGTACATCTTCGGGATGCTCTTCCTCAAGCGTTGCTCCGACGTCTTCGACGCCCGCTACCGCGAGATCGTGGCGCGCGAGACCGCCCGCGGGCGCTCGCCGGCGGAAGCCGCAAAGCGCGCCGAGAGCCCCAGCTACTATGCTGAGGACGCCTTCTTCGTGCCGCCGGCGGCGCGCTGGAGTCACCTGCGCGACGAGCTGCACAAGGACGTCGGCGATGGGCTCAACCGCGCCCTCGCCGCCCTCGAGGAAGAGAACTCGCCCCTGGACGGGGTGCTCGGGCACATCGACTTCAACCGCAAGGTCGGCCAGTCCCGCATCTCCGACAAGAAGCTGCGCGATCTGATCCTCCACTTCTCCAAGCACCGGCTGTGCAACGAGGACTTCGAGTACCCCGACCTCCTGGGGGCCGCGTACGAATACCTGATCCGCGACTTCGCCGACTCCACGGGCAAGAAGGGGGGCGAGTTCTACACCCCGCGGTCGGTGGTGCGGATGATGGTGCGCATCGCTCGCCCGGCGGAGGGGATGCAGATCTACGACCCGTGCTGCGGCTCGGGGGGCATGCTGGTGCTGGCCAAGGAGTATCTCGACGAGCACCGCCTGCGCTCGAAGGACCTCCGCCTCTGCGGCCAGGAGTCGAACGGTGGGGTGTGGGCGATCGCGAAGATGAACATGCTCCTGCACGGCATTCGCTGGGCCGACGTGAGGAACGGCGACGTGCTCGCCGACCCTCTGCACCTCGACGACGGCGGCGAGCTGATGCGCTTCGATCGGGTGATCACCAATCCCCCCTTCAGCCAGAACTATTCGCGCCAGGACCTCCCCTTCCCCGAGCGCTTCCGCTTCGGCTTCTGCCCGGAGGGGGGCAAAAAGGCCGACTTGATGTTCGTGCAGCACATGCTGGCGGTGCTGCGGCCGGGCGGCATGGTGGTGACGGTGATGCCCCACGGGGTGCTCTTCCGCGGCGGCGCCGAGCGTCAGATCCGCAGCGGCATCCTCGACGCCGACCAGCTCGAGGCGGTGATCGGTCTCGGCCCGAACCTCTTCTACGGCACCGGCATCCCGGCCTGCATCCTGGTGCTCCGCGCCCCCGGCGCCAAGGATGCGGCGCGGCGCGGCAAGGTGCTCTTCATCAACGCGGATCGCGAGTACTCCGAGGGTCGGGCGCAGAATCTGCTCCTGCCCGAGCACATCGAGAAGATCGTCAGCGCCTGGGAAGCCTTCGACGACGTTCCCGGCTTCGCCCGGGTGGTGAGTCGCGACGAGCTGCGGGAGAACGACGACAACCTGAACATCCGCCGCTACGCCGACAACGCCCCGCCCCCCGAGCCCCAGGACGTGCGCGCCCATCTCTACGGCGGGGTGCCGAAGGCCGAGGTCGAGGCCAAGCTGGACCTCTTCGACGCCCACGGCCTCGACCCGGAAACCCTCCTGGTGGAGCGCGACGAGCGCTACTACGACTTCGCCGCTGGCGTCGGCGAGAAGGCGGACCTGGCGCGGCGGATCGTCGCCGACGAGGGGGTGCGCGCCCAGGAGGCGGCGATGGCGGCGGCGGTGGAGGCGTGGTGGTCGAAGAGCCGCCAGGGGATCGCCGAGCTGGCCGTGGACGGCGAGCTGATGGCGCTCCGCGCCGAGCTGCTGTCGAGCTTCGAGTCGGCCCTGCGGCCGGTGGGCCTGCTCGATCGTTTCCAGGTCGCCGGGGTGGTCGCCAGCTGGTGGGAGGAGGCGTTGAACGATCTGAAGACCCTCGCCGCCCGCGGCTTCCGCGGCCTGGTGGAGGTGTGGGAGACGAGCATCCTGGCGGCGATGGAGGACGCGAAGTCGAAGGAAAACCCCCTCGACCACCGCCTGGTGCAACGCCTCCTCCCCGAGTACCTGGAGGAGATCGCCGAGCTCGAGGCGCGGAAGGCCGAGCTCGACGCCACGCTCAAGGCCCGCTCCAACGCTGACGACGAGGAGGACGACGACGGCGAGGAGCGCCTGTCGCCGGAGGAGCTGCGCGCCCTGAAGCAAGACCTCGCCGCCGCCCGCAGGTCGCTCAAGAAGCGCCACAAAAGCTTCGCCCACCGCCTGCAAGACGCCGTCGCCGCCCTCGACGAGGCCGCCGCCCGCGATCTCGTCCTCACCATCCTCCGCACAGACCTCGACGCCAACCTCGAGCGCCGCATCGCCGACCACCGCCGCCGCGTCGTCAACGCCTTCGAGACCTGGTGGGACAAGTATCGGGTGACCTTGAGCGACCTCGAGGCCGAGAGGGATCGGGCGGCTGCGCGTTTGCGGGGGTACTTGGAGGGGTTGGG
>RFGL01000145.1 GCA_003697015.1 Acidobacteriota bacterium
AGGGCGGCGTGCCGGCCGTAGCGTTTGATCGCGTCTTCAACCTCGATCAGCATGTCCGTTCTCCTGCCAGACCCGCTCCAGCGCGGCGACGAGCGCCGGGCGCTCCATGCCCAGCTGCCGCGCCACCCGTACCGCCGACGCCAGCTCGCGTTCGAGGGCGCGGCGGGCGAGCTCGGCCGCCTTGCTGCGGCCGTCGTCGGCCACCACCATGCCCACCCCGCGCACCGCCCGCGCCAGGCCGGCGCGCTCCACCGCCCGCAGAGCCCGGGCGGTGGTGTTGGGGTTCAAGCGCAGGGCCGTGGCCAGGGATCGCACCGAGGGCAGGAGCGCCCCCGGCGCCAGCTGGCCCGCCGCCACCGCCAGCGCCACCCCCTCGAGGATCTGCTCGTAGATCGGCGCCGGGCTGGTCGGATCGAGGGGGGGCATCCAGGACAGTGCAGGGGCGCCGGTCGGGGTCTGGCCGTCGGTGATCATGGCGTCGTCTCTTCTGTACTATCACAATAGTACACTAGTACGAGAGTGGCGTCAAGACCTTGCACGATTTTTTTTCTTCGCGGCGGCGTTCAGCCGTAGAGGTCGAGGGGCGCCAGCCGGTAGCCGGGGAAGACCTCGCTCAGGTCCGCGACCCCGTGGCGGTGGAGGACGGGGGCGAGGACGTCGCGGTAGTTGTGCTTGACCGGCACGTCCCCGGGCCCCTCGAGGACGGCGTCGGCGAGCCCCGGCCAGTCGGCGATCACCCGCCCGCCGGCGACGCCGCCGCCGGCCACCAGCATGACGCTGCCGCGGCCGTGATCGGTGCCGAGGGAGGCGTTCTCGCGCAGCCGGCGGCCGAACTCGGTCATCACCACCACCGTGGTGGTGGCGAGCTCCGGCCCGAGATCGCGGGCGAAGGCGGCCAGGCCCGTTCCCAGGCGCGCCATCAGCGGCCGGATCAGGGTGCTCTGGGCGAAGTGGGAGTCCCAGCCGCCGAGGTCGAGGGTCGCCGCCTCGAGGCCCACCCGCGCCTTGATCAGCCGCGCCACCAGCTCGAGGCCGCGGCCGAAGTCGCCCGGCGGGTAGACCGCACCGCCGGCCGGCCGGTAGGGGGCCGCCCGCAGGGCCTCGAGCCGGCGCAGGGCGGCGAGGGTGTCGCGTGCCGCCCGTCCCAGCTCGCCGCCCTCCCCCGCCCACAGGCGCGCCAGGCGCGGCACCAGACGGTCGGCGTCGGGGCCGAGGGTGAAGTCCTCGAGGGAGCGCATCACCGCCACCGACGGCGCCCCGCGCAGGCTCTCGCTCAAGGCCTCCCCCACCGCCACCGCCAAGAGCGCTCCCGGTCGCGTCGGACGCTGGCGGAGGAAACGCCCCAGCCAGCCGCCGGCCACCAGGCCGCCGTGCTCCATCAGGTCCTGGGCGGCGAAGTGCGAGCGGCTGTCGTCCTCCGAGCCGGCGGCGTGGATCACCGCCAGCCGGCCGTCGCGATAGAGGGGCAGGAGGTCGGCCAGCTGCGGGTTGAGGCCGAAGAGGTCGTCGAGGGGCAGGCAGCTCTCCGGTCGCAGGGCGAGGGTCGGCCGCGCCCGCTGGTAGTCGTCGTCCGCCGCCGGCGGCACCAGGGTCAGTCCGTCGGCGGCGCCGCGCAGAAAGATCACCACCAGGGCGCGGCGCTGGTCGCCGTCGCCGGTGATCGAGAGACGCAGGTCGGCGGCCACGGCGATCCCTCCTCAGTGGCGCTGGAAGGCGGGCGACGCCAGGGCCAGAGCGAGCAGCTCGGCGGCGTCGTCCGAGGCCAGGGCGGCGCGCTCTTCGGCCTTCGGACGGCGGCCGAAGAGGTGGCTGAGGAGCCCCTCGACGCCGCCCAGGCCGCGGCGCAGGGCGGCGGCGTCGACGCGGCTGCCCGGGAGTCGATTCAACGCCAGGTCGGCGGCCAGGTGCCAGCGCCACAGCAGGGTGCCGAGCCACGGCCCGGCCTCGTCGGGGTAGCCGTCCGGGGTGGGGCACTGGAACGGCGCCTGGCCCATGCGCAGCAGGGCGTGCTCCAACGCCCGGCCGCCGTCGGTGCGGGCGGCGGTGGCGCGCAGGGCGGAGACGACGAAGCGGAAGGGGCGCTTGAGCTTGCTGCGGCGCTGCGCCGGGTGGCGGAATGCCGGGGTGCGGAAGAGGGTGCGGAGGGTGGGGCGCAAAGCACCGCCGCTGGCGAGGAAGGCGTCGGCCACCGCGCCGACGGCGTCGGCCGGCGGCTGGTCGGCGATGAAGCGACGGCAGAGCTTGGTCGCCAAGTGGCGGGCGGTCGACGGGTGGAGGGCGACGATCTCGAGCACCCGCTCGAGGTCCTGCTCCCCCAGGCCGGCGGGAATGCGCCGGCCGAGGACGACCTTCTCGCCGTCGTCGTGCCAGTCGCGGCGGAATTCCACCCGCCCCTTGCCGAAGAGCTGCTCGGAACGCACCGTCCAGCCGGTCAGGCAGCGCGCCACCTCCATCACGTCGCGCTGGTCGTAGCCGCCGTCGACCCCCAGGGTGTGGAGCTCGAGCAGCTCGCGGGCGTAGTTCTCGTTCGGTCGCTCCTCGGCGTCGCGGCGGCGGTTCTGCCGCCCGTCGAGGTACCACAGCATGGCCGGGGAGAGGGCCGAGGCGCGCAGCAGCTCGGGGAAGCTGCCGAGGGCGTGGCGGCGGATGACCTCGCGGTCGTCGTGGGCCTTGAGCCACTTGCAGTCGCCCTTCGAGGCGTCGACGTTGAAGTGATCGCTCCAGAAACGGACCATCACCTCGAGCAGCTGCCGGCGGCTCCACACCGCCCGCAATAGGGTGCCGCGGGTGAGCTCGTCGAGCAGCACCTCAGGCTGGTATTCGAACAGCATCCCCGGCGGATCGTCGAGGGCCTCGAGGCGGCGCAGGGCGTAGTCGGCGTGGGGGTCGTCGAGCCCTTCGGGGTGGAGCTGCTCCTCGATGAAACGCTCCGCCGCCTCCTCGTCGTCGTCGCCGAGGGCGCGGGCACGGCCGTAGTCCTCCGGCCGCGGCCCGAAGCTCAGGCGATCGAGGACGTGGCGCAGGAGGCCGACGCCGGCGCCCTCCGGGACCGCGAACGGACCCCGCGGCAGGGGCGGCGGCCGCGGCACCGGGAGGAGCTCCGGCGGCAGCCGATCGCAGCCGGCGCCGGCCCCCAGGGCGACGACGCCGGCGGCCCGGAGCAACCGGCGCCGGGTCCAGCTCACGCCGCCTCCGCCGTCGCGCCGGCGTCGCCCGCACCCTGCCGGCGGCGGGCGAGGCGATCGAGCAGCACCGCGCCGACGCCGCTCCCCAGGACCAGGGGTAGGAGCAGGAACCAGCCCACCAGGGGCAGCAGGAAGACCAGGACCAGCAC
>RFGL01000146.1 GCA_003697015.1 Acidobacteriota bacterium
CGGTGGGGCAGGAGGCCGCGGGCGGGGGGAGGACGGCCGGCGGGGGCGCCTTCAGCCGGCGGCGCGGCGCAGCTCGGCGAGGCGGCGCTCGCACTCGTCCTCGATCCGCCGCCGCTCGCGCTGGTAGCCCTCCTCTTCTTCCCGGCGCGCCGCCGGGTCGATCTCCCGCAAGCGCTGGCGGTGCATGATCTCGAGCTCCGCGAGCTTCGCCTTCGCCTTCCGCCGCACCTCGGCCATGGCGGCGCGGGTGGCGTCGTCGAGGGCGTCCTCGCGCGGCGGCTCGATGCCCTGGGCCTGAAGCCGTTCGAGGGCTAGTTCATAGGCTGACTTCATCGCCTTCTCTACCGCTGAGCCGGGGCCGAGCGCGGCAGCCCCGGCGGCCTGACGCCAGGACTCTACCCCCGTGGCGGCAGCGGGTCAACGATCGGGGCTGCGCCGGACATGCCCGGCGGGATAGGATCCGGCGGGCCGCGAAGGCGTCAATCTGACGCCCGGGGCGCACCATCGGCGCGGGCGGCAGGCCGCGGCGGCTGCCGCCGTCGGGAGGTGGCGCCTTCCGCCGCGGGCATTCTTCTTGCTAAGCATCACCCGACGTGCGCCGGCGAGCCGGCGGAGAGGAGCAAGGGACGGATGATCGAAGCCCAGGGACTGACCCGCCGCTACGGCGAGCTGACCGCCGTACGCGACGTTTCCTTCGCCGTCGCCGAGGGGGAGATCGTCGGCATTCTCGGCCCCAACGGCGCCGGCAAGACCACCACCATCCGCATGATCACCGGTTTCTTGCCGCCGAGCGGCGGGCGGGTGACGGTCGGCGGCCTCGACCTCTTCCACCAGCCGTCGAAGGCCCGGCGCGAGATCGGCTACCTGCCGGAGAACGTCGCGCTCTACCCGGAGATGCGGGTCGGCGAGTACCTGCGCTACCGCGCCCGCCTCGAGGGCATGGGCCGCAGCGACGGCCGGCAAGCCATCGCCGAGGTGCTCGATCGCTGCCTGATCGCCGACGTCGAGCGCCAGATCATCGGCACCCTGTCCAAGGGGTACCGCCAGCGCGTCGCCCTGGCGGCGGCGATCCTCCACCGGCCGAGCGTGCTGGTGCTCGACGAGCCCACCGTCGGCCTCGACCCCAAGCAGATCATCAAGATCCGCGAGCTGATCCGCGAGCTCGGCGAGCGCCGCACCCTGCTGCTGTCGACCCACATCCTGCCCGAGGTCGAGCAGCTCTGCGGCCGGGTGCTGATCATCGATCGCGGGCGCATCGTCGCCGAGGGCACGCCGGAGGAGCTGCGGCGCGAGGCCCAGGGCCATCCCCAGCTGCTGGTGACGGTCAAGGACGCGCCGGCCGAAGCGGCCGAGGTCTTCGCCGCCCTGCCGGGAGCGACCGCGGTCACGGCCAGCGGCGAGAACGGCCGGCTGACGATCGACTGCGAGGTGGGCCACGACCTGCGCGAGGCGGTCTTCCGCGCCGCCGTCGAGCGCGGCTGGGTGCTGCTCGAGCTGCACGAGCGGGCGGTCTCCCTCGAGGACGTCTTCGTCCGCCTCACCACCCGCGACGAGCTGACCGCAGCGGCGGCGGACGACGACGCCGCGGCCGAGCCGCCGGCGGGCGCGGCGGCGGACGACGATCCCGCCGCCGGCGGCGACCAGGAGGTGCCGGCATGAGAGCGCTTCTCGCCACCTTCGAACGCGAGCTGCGGGCCTACTTCTTCTCCCCCCTGGCCTACGTCATCCTGACCTTCTTCCTGTTCAGCAACGGCCGCGACTTCAACCTCATCGTCAGCTACCTCTCCGACCCGCGGGTGGGGGGCACGTCGGCACCGCTGTTCCAGCTCTTCCTCGGCGGCACCATCCTCTTCTGGCCCCTGATGTGGTTCGTGCCGCCGCTCTTGACCATGCGGCTGATCGCCGAGGAGCGGCGCAGCGGCACCATCGAGACCCTGATGACGGCGCCGATCTCGGAGACCCAGGTGGTGGTCGGCAAGTACCTGGCGGCGTTGGTCTTCTTCGTCTTCCTGTGGCTGCCGACGGTGCTCTACGTGGTGATCATCGGCCGCAGCACCGAGGTCGACTGGGGGCCGATCGCCAGCGGCTATCTCGGCATCTTCCTGATCGGCAGCCTCTTCCTCGCGGTCGGCGTCTTCTGCTCCAGCCTGACCAAGAACCAAATCGTCGCCGCGGTCGCCACCGTCGCCATCCTGCTCACCCTCTTCGCCGCCGCCTTCCTCGAGCAGCTGGCCTCGGGCGAGCTGTGGCAGAGCATCTTCAGCTACCTCAGCCTGCTCGACCACATGGACGAGCTGAGCCGGGGGATCGTCGACAGCCGGAGGCTGGTCTTCTACCTCTCGACCACCGCCCTCTTTCTCTTTCTGGCGAGCCGCGCCCTGGCGGCCAAGAAGTGGAGGTAGGCGATGTCTGATCCGCGTTCCCCGTCCCGCCAGCGGCTGGTCGAAGGCTCGATGCTGACCGCCGGAGTGATCGTCGTCCTGGCCCTCTACGCCATGGTCAACTACCTCGCGCTGCGGCACTACGAGCGTTTCGACTGGACCGCCAGCGAGCTCTACTCCCTGTCGGAGAAGACCAAGAACGTCATCGCCGGCGTCGACCGCGACGTCGAGACGATCATCTTCCTGAGCCCCGGCAGCGAGGTCTACGATCAGGTCGACGAGCTGCTGTCGCGCTACCAGGCGGCCAACCCGCGGATCACCAAACGCGTCGTCGATCCGGTGCGCAACCCCCTCGAGGCACGGCAGCTGAGCGAGCAGCACGGCGTCGAGCGGATGAACGTGGTGGTCGTCGCCAGCGGCGACGACCGGCGGGTGATCGAAGAGTCCGACCTGGTGGAGTACGACTTCTCCGGCGCCCAGTTCGGCCAGGCGCCGTCGATCAAGGCGTTCAAGGGCGAGCAGCTGATCACCAGCGCCATCCTCGAGCTGATCGAGGACAAGAAGCCCAAGGTGCTGCTGCTCGCCGGCCACGGCGAGGCGAGCCTCGACGGCGGCGCCCAGGGGAGGGGGCTGCGCGCCGCCGAGGAGCTTCTCGGCAAGGACAACGTGGCCCTCGAGACCTGGTCCTCCCTCGGCCAGAGCGCGGTGCCCGCGGACGCCGACCTGATCATCGTCGCCGGTCCGACGGCGCGCTTCCTGGAACCCGAGATCGCCCTCTTCGACGACTACCTGAAGGGCGGCGGGCGCATGCTCTTCCTCCTCGACCCGACCTTCTCCGAGAACGGCGACCGGATGCTCGAGCTCGGCCTCGAGGAGTGGCTGCGGAGCTACGGCGTCGAGCTCGACCTCGACGTGGTGATCGACCCGGCCCAGCGCCTGCCGCTCTACGGTCCGGAGACCATCTTCACCAGCGATTACGGCTTCCACCCGATCGTCGAGCCCCTGGCCCAGACCCAGACGCCGGTGCTCCTGCCCCTGGCGCGCTCGGTGCGCAAGGCGGAGGACGCGCCGGCGGCGTACGAAATCAGCGAGCTGGTCAAGACCAGCGATCAGGCGTGGGGGGAGACCGATCTCAAGACCACCCCCGCCAAGCCGGACGGCGACGACCCGACCGGCCCCCTGCCCCTCGGCCTGGCGGTCGCCTTCGACCTCGGGACGGACGACGCGACGGCGGCGGACGACGAGCCGGCGGACGACGAATCGGCGGACGACGAATCGGCGGACGACGAGCCGGCGGCGGGCGACCGGCCGGCGGCGGAGGAGCCGGCGGCGGACGGCGAGGACGGCGGCGACGAGGCCGAGGTCGAGGCCACCCCGCGCCAGGGCCGGCTGGTGGTCTACGGCGACTACGACTTCGCCTCCGACGCGCAGGTGATCAACGGCGCCAACGCCGCCCTCCTGCTCAACACCCTGAACTGGCTGATCGAGCGCGAGCAGCTGCTGGCCATCCCGCCGCGCCAGCCCGAGCAGGCCCGCCTGCTGCTCAGCCAGAGCGAGCTCTACTCCCTCTACGTGCTGACCCTGCTGCTGATGCCGGGGGCGGCGATCGTCGCCGGCATCCTGGTCTATCTCAGACGGCGGAGGTAAGCCGTGCGCCCCAAGACCCTCTTGCTGCTGGCCGTGATCACCCTGCTGCTCGGAGGCTACATCGCCCTCTACGAGCGCAAGCTGCCGTCGACCGAGGAGCGGGCGGCGCGGGAGAAGAAGGTGCTGGCCCTCGAGGCGGACGAGGTCCAGGCCCTGACCGTCCGCCGCGACGACCGGGAGGTGCGCTTCGAGCGCGAGGCGCCGGCGGCCGGAGAGGACGGCGACGAAACGGCGTCGCCGGAGCCGCGCGGCTGGCGCATCACCGCGCCGCTGGCGGCGCGCGCCGACCGGCTGGCGGTCGACGGCCTGCTCGACGAGCTGCTCAACCTGGAGAAGGAACGCACCATCGAAGACCTCGACCGCGAGGCCGCCGGCTTCGAGACCCGCGCGACGGTCGAACTCACCACCGCCGGCGGCGAGACGGTGCTCGAGATCGGCCCCGAGGTGCCGGCCAGCACCAGCATGCTGGTCGCCATCGAGGGCCGGCCGGCGGTCTACCAGGTGAGCGACCGGCTGTGGTCCACGCTCGAGCGCGAGCCCGGGGAGTGGCGCGACAAGAAGGTCTTCACCGCCCGCCGCAGCGATATCGAACGCCTGCGTCTGAGCCGCGGCGAAGAGCCCGGCGGCGGCCTCCTTCTCGCCCGCCGCGGCGAGGATTTCTGGCTCGAGAGCCCGCGGGTCGACCGCGCCGATCCGGAGCGCGTCAACCAGCTGCTGGCGGCGCTCACCGGCCTCACCGTCGAGCGCTTCATCGACCCGCCCCTCGACCTCCAGGCCTGGGGGCTCAAGCCCCCGGCCGGCACCATCGAGGTGGTGCTCGCCGGCGAGGAGACGCCGCTGGTGGTCGCCGTCGGCAAGCCGCTGGCGGAGGAAGGGGAGGCGTTCTACGCCCGCCTCGGCGAGCAGACCTTCACCACCCGCAGCCAGCTGCGCGAGCTCCTCACCCGGCCGGCGGCGAGCTGGCGCTCCCGCAGTTGGACCGCCAGCCAGGTCTTCGCCATCGATCGCGCCACCTTCCGCGACGCCGCCGGCAGCCTCACCCTCAGCCGGGAAGACGGCAAGTGGCTGCGCGACGGGGTCGAGATCGACTACGCCAGCGCCAGCGACCTGCTCTATGCCGTCGCCGACGCCAAAGCCGTCGAGGTGCTCGACCCGCCCCTGCCCGACGGCGCCGGCGAGCCGCAGCTGACCATCGTCCTGGAGCAGGTCGGGAGCGACGGCGGAGAGGCGAACGGCGACGGCGGGGAGGAGAACGAGGCCGACGCGGCGGCTCGCAGCGAGACCCTCACCCTCTACGCCGCCGGCGACGGCCGCCACCTCGCCACCGCCAGCGACCGGCCGGCGGTGCTGGTGCTCTCCGAGCCGGACGTCGACAAGCTGCGCGACAAGCTCGCCGCGGTGCGCGATGCCGAGCCCGTCGCCGCGGCGGAAGACGAGCCTGCGGCCGGCGAGCCGGAGAGCGAAGAATCGTCCTGAGCCGCTCGCCGCCATGGCGCCGGCCCGCGATCGGACGTCGCCCTCCCTTGCCGCAGCGAGCGGGCTACGCGATAGACTCGGCCAGCGATCCGCCGGCGATCGCGGCGCGTAGCCAAGGGGGAACCAGACCAGCCAGGAGATCGACGATCATGCCCGAGCTCGATGCCCACACCCGCGAAAACGCCCTCGGCCTGGTGCGCTGGATCCTCCTGGTCCTCGGCGCCGCAGCCCTCTTGGCCATCGCCATGACCCTGGTGGCGCGGTCGATCCCGGTCGACTCGCCGCTGCCGCCGGAGGAGGTCGACCTCGGCTTCCCGCCGGCCGACTTCCGCCTGACGACGCTCGACGGCGGCGTCCTCGGCCCGCCGGACTTCGCCGGCAAGGTGGTGGTGATCGATTTCTGGGCCACCTGGTGCGGTCCCTGCCGCGTCCAGGCCGAGGTGCTGCACGAGCTGCACGAGCGCTACGATCCCGGCCAGGTGCAATTCCTCGCCATCGACGTGGCGGAGGACGCAGAGACCGTGCGCAGCTTCGTCGCCGACAGCCCCTTCCCCTACCCGGTGCTGCTCGACGCCGACGGCTCCGTCGCCAGCCGCTACCAGGCCCACGGCCTGCCGACCCTGATGGTGATCGACAAGGAAGGTCGGGTCGCCTACCACCGCATCGGCATCACCGACGCCGACAAGCTGGCCCAGGAGCTGGCCCGGGCCGGCGTCGAGTCCTGATCGCCCGGCCGAGACGCCGGCCTCCCTGGCCCGCGGGCCGAAGGGACCGATCCCACCCGATCGTCGTGCGACGGCCGAACGCCGTCCCGGGCTTCAGTCCCGGGCGGTGGCATCGGTGAGGCAATAGAGGAAGCGCTCGCCGCGCAGGTAGAGGTCACGGCCGGCGATGGCGGCCGAGGCGTTGACGTGGTCGTCGAGGCGGTTGAGCGCCAGGACGCGGGGCTCGTCCTCGTGGCTGAGCACCAGGGTGGTGCCCTGACGGTCGGTGACGTAGATCCGGCCGGCGGCCGCCACCGGCGAGGCGTAGACGCTGCGGATGCCGGGCAGACGGTAGGGACCGCCGCGCTCGACGCCGCTCGCCGCCTCGACGCGGGTGAGGATCCCCTGGTAGTGGCGCAGGAAGTAGAGACTGCCGTCGTAGAGCAGGGGCGACGGCACGTAAGGGGTGCCCTTGCGGCGGCTCCACGCCACGTGCTCGCCGCCGGTCAGCTCGCCGCGGGCACCGGCGAGGCGGATGGCCAGCATCGCCTGCTTCTCGTAGCTCGAGCCGGCGAAGACCATGCCGTCCGCCGCCACCGGCGAGGCGACGACGTTGCCCGACATGCCGCCGCAGGCCCAGATCACCGCCCCGCTGGCGAGGTCGTAGCCCCGCACCCTCTCGGTGCCGCTGACGATCACCTGCGGTTTGCCCTCGACCTCGACCACGATCGGCGTCGCCCAGGAGGTCGGCTCCGGGCGCGGCACCCGCCACCGCTCCTCGCCGCTGGCGGCGTCGAAGGCCACCAGGAACGAATCCCCCTCGTGGTCCCAGTTGACGATCAGGGTGCCTTCGTAGAGCGCCGGAGAGCTGCCCTCGCCGTGGGCGTGCTTGGTATGCATGCGGCCGAGGTCCTTGTGCCAGCGGATCTCGCCGTCGAGGTCGAGGGCGTAGATGCCGCCGGAGCCGAAGGAGACGTAGAGCCCGTCGCCGTCGGTCACCGGCGAGGCCGACGCCAGACTGGCGGTGAAGTGACCCATCTCGTGCGGCAGGAGCCGGCGCACCGTCCGCTGCCAGAGGATGGTGCCGTCGCGCCGGCTGACGGCGAAGACGACGAGCTCGTAGCGATGGGTGATGGGCAGATTGTCGTGCGCCCCCGGCACCTCGGCGTAGCGCGGCGGCAGGGGGTCGCCGACCGGCACCGCGGTGGTGAGGAAGATGCGCTCGCCCCAGACGATCGGCGACGAGTGGCCCTTGCCCGGCAGGGCGATCTTGAAACGCACGTTCTCCGTTTCGCTCCAGCTCACCGGCGGATCGCCGAAGGGCGCCACCCCGGTGGCCAGGGGCCCCCGCCACTGGGGCCAGAAGCGGGCGGCGGCGTCGGCTTCAGGCGGGGTCGATCCGTCGGGCCTCGCCGGGTCGCCGGCGGAAGCGGGCGACGCGACGAGCAGGGGGGCGAGCAGGAGGAGTACGCAGGGTCGCAGCATAGGACTTGTGTATCACGTCGCGGGCCGGAGATCCTCCGCCGCAGGCCAACGCGGATTGCCCCCGCCTCCGGCGGTCGCCCCGGCTCGGGGTAGGATGAGCCACCGCCTCCGTCCCCCGTCCCTCATGACCCGCCGCCGCCGATCATGGAACCTCCCTCCCGATCCACTCCCGGCTTCTGGCACGAGCTGCGGCAGACGGTGCGCGGGGTACCGAAGGATTTCACCTCCGGCTCGATCGGGCGCGCCATCGCGCTCCTCGCCATCCCGATGGTGTTGGAGATGGTCATGCAGTCGGTCTTCGCCCTGGTCGACACCTTCTTCGTCGGCCGCCTGGGGGCCGACGCGGTGGCGGTGGTGGGCCTCGGCGACTCCCTCCTCACCCTGGTCTTCGCCCTCGCCTTGGGGCTGGCGATGGGCACCACCGCCATGGTGGCGCGGCGCATCGGCGAGAAGGATCCGGCAGCGGCGGCGACCGCCGCCGGCCAGGCGCTCCTGGTCGGCACCGTCCTGGCCGTTGCCACCGGCCTGCTCGGCGCCGCCACCGCCCCCTCCCTGCTGCGCCTGATGGGTGCGAGCGACGGCGTCGTCGCCGTCGGATCGAGCTACGTCGCGGTGCTCCTGGGGGGCAACGTGACGGTCTTCTTCCTCTTCCTGATCAACGCCATCTTCCGCGGCGCCGGCGACCCGATGCTGGCGATGAAGGCCCTGTGGCTGGCCAACCTGATCAACATCGTCCTCGATCCGCTGCTGATCTTCGGCTGGGGACCGATCCCCGCCCTCGGGGTGACCGGAGCGGCGGTGGCGACCACCATCGGCCGCGGCATCGGAGTGCTCTACCAACTCTACGTCCTCGCCTCGGCCCAGGGCCGCTTCACCCTCGGCCTCAAGCACCTGCGCCCCGCCCCCGCGGCGATGCGCCGCCTGCTGCGGATCTCCGCCACCGGCATGCTGCAATTGCTGGTCGCCACCGCCAGCTGGGTGCTGGTGATCCGCATCGTGGCGCTCTTCGGCAGCGTCGCCCTGGCGGGCTACGCCATCGCCGTCCGCATCCTGATCTTCGCCCTCCTGCCCTCCTGGGGCATGGGCAACGCCGCCGCCACCCTGGTGGGCCAGAACCTGGGGGCGGGCAAACCCGAGCGGGCGGTGCGTTCGGTGTGGATCACCGCCCACACCAACATGGTCTTCCTGCTCGCCACCTCGGTGGTGCTGATCGCCTTCGCCGAGACCTTCATCGGCTACTTCAGCCGCGACCCGGCGGTGATCGCCGTCGGCGTCGACTGCCTGCGCATCGTCAGCTACAGCTACGTCTTCTTCGCCTACGGCATGGTCACCGTCCAGGCCTTCAACGGCGCCGGCGACACCACCACCCCCGCCTGGGTCAACTTCGGCTGCTACTGGCTGCTCGAGCTGCCCCTGGCCTACCTCCTCGGCGTCACCTCCGGCTTCGGTCCACGCGGCATCTTCGCCGCCATCGCCATCGCCCAGGCCGTCCTGGCGATCAGCGGCATCCTCCTCTTCCGCCGCGGCCGCTGGCAGCGCCAGGTGGTGTGAGAGCGGGTACCGGCGCGATCGCATGACCAGGCCCCGTCCGACGTAGACTAAGGTGGCAGATCCATCGACGATGCCGCTTCGCGGGAGCAACGATCGCCGGCGATGAGCGAGGAAACCACCCACGACGCGACGGCGGCGCCCCGCGCCCGGCGCGACGGCGACCACCAGGCCCTCGACCGACTGCCGCCCCACGTCGGCGGTCAGCTGCGCGCCCGCAGCCATCTGGGCCGCGAGCGCGGCGGCGACGCCGAGCTGCGGGCCGAGGTCGAGAGCCCGCCGGCGGCGGACGAAACGCCGACCGAAAAGCTCCTCCACGTCGCCCCGGCCGCGGCGCAGAACGACCCGCCGCGGGTCGCCGGCGAGCGCAGCTACGAGCTCGTCGAGGAGCTCGGCCGCGGCGGCATGGGGACGGTCTACCGGGCGCGGCGAGCGGACGGCGAGCTCGACTATCCGGTGGCGGTCAAGCTGATCCGCCGCGATCTCGCAAGCGGCGCATTCGCCGAGCGCCTGCGGGCCGAATGTCGGGTCCTGGCACGTCTCAACCACCCCAACGTCGCCCGCCTGCTCGACGGCGGCTCGAACCGGGAGGGCGAGCCGTTCCTGGTCATGGAGTTGGTCGACGGCGAGCCCATCGACCGCTACTGCGAGCACCGCAACCTCGGCCTGCGGCGGCGCCTCGAGCTGCTGCGGGACGTCTGCCGGGCGGTGCACCATGCGCACCAGAAACTGGTGATCCACGGCGACCTCAAGCCGGGGAACGTGCTGGTGAGCGACGACGGCAGGCCCAAGTTGCTCGATTTCGGCATCGCCCAGCTACTGCCCCGGAGCGAGGGCAGCACCGCCCCGTCGCCGGCCCTGACGCCATCCTATGCCAGTCCCGAGCAGGTGCGCGGCGAGCCCCTGACCACCGCCAGCGACGTCTACTCTCTCGGCGTCCTGCTCTATGAGCTGCTGACCGGCCGCAGGCCCTACGGCGAGGCCCGGGGCGAGGAACTGCGCCACGCCATCTGCGAGCAGCAGCCACCGGCGCCGAGCGCGGCGCTGTTGGCCGCCGCCGGTGACGGCGCGACGCGGCGACGGGCACGGCGACTGCGCGGCGATCTCGACGCCATCGTGGCCAAGGCCCTGGCCAAGGACCCGGCCGAGCGGTACCCCTCGGCCGAGGAGCTCGCCGCCGACCTCACCCGCCATCTCGACGGCTTCCCCGTCGCCGCCCGCGACGGTGGCCCGCCGTACCGCGCCGGCAGGTTGATCCGCCGCCACCGGCTGCTCAGCGCGTTGAGCGCCCTGCTCGTCGTCGCGCTCCTCGCCTTCGCCGTCACCGCCCGCCTGCAAGCCGAGCGCACCGCCCGCCAGCGCGATCGCGCCGAGGGAGCGCTCGCCGTCGTCGCCGACATGTTCGAGGTCTCCGATCCCGACGCCAATCCCCAAGCCCTCAGCGCGCAGCAGATCGTCGATCGCGGCCTGGAGCTGCTCGACGGCGAGCTCGCCGGCAAACCCGAGGTGGCGGCGGTGGTCGCCCAGGAGCTCGGCCGCATCCTGCGCAATCAGGGGCGCTACCAGGAGTCGGTGAAGGTGCTCGAGCGGGCCGTCGCCCTGCGCCGAGCGCTCTACGGCGAACGCCATCTCGAGGTCGCCTCGGCCCTCGGCGAGCTGGGCACTTCCCGGATCATGCTCGGCGATCCCCAGGCGGCGGAGCGCTCCTTGCGGCAGGCGGAGCGACTCTTCCGCCAGCTCGGCCACGATCTCGAGGCGGCCGCCGCCCTCAACGGCCTCGGCCTCGCCCTCGAGGACCTCGGGCGGCTGGCGGAGGCGGAAGAGACCCTGCTTCAGGCCCTGGCGACCTATGAGCGGCTGCTCGGCGCCGAGCACCCCGACCTCGCCGACGTGCTCTCGAATCTCGGCCAGCTCTACCACGACCGCGGCGACCTTGCCGCCGCCGAGCGCTACCACCGCCGCGCCCTCGAGCTGCGCCGCAAGCATCTCGACGCGGAGCATCCCGACGTCGGCGAGAGCATCAACAACCTCGCCTTGGTGTTCAAAGACCAGGCGCGCTACGAAGAGGCCGAGCCCCTCCTACGCCAGGCCCTCCATCTCTACAGGGCACGCCTGGGGGATCGTCACCCCGACGTCGGCATCGCCTGGAGCAACCTCGGCAATCTGCTGCGCGAGAAAGGGGACCTGGCGGGCGCTGAGCAGGCCCAGCGCCGGGCGTTGTCGATCTTTCTCGAAGCCGGTGGCGAGGACAACGTCGACGCAGCCATCGCGCGCAACAACCTGGCCCGCACCCTGCTCGACCGGGATCGTCCCGCGGCCGCGGTCGCGCTGCTCGAGCAGGCTGCCGCCACCTTCGAGCGCCAGCTCGGCGCCGGCCACGTCACCACCGCCGCGGCGCAGACCAACCTCGCCCGGGCGCTGCTCGCCGCCGGCAGACTCGCCGACGCGGAGCCGCTCCTGAAGGCGGCGGAGGCCGTCTTCAGGAGCGGGCTCGGAGACCAGCACCCGCGACTGGCCACCAATCTGCACCTCCGGGGGGAGATCCACGCCGCCCGCGGCGAGATGGCGCAGGCCGAAACGCTGTTGAGCCAGGCGCTCGAGATCCGGGAAGCCAGCCTCGAGCCGGATCACCTCGACCTCGCCGACTCCCGCGCCGCTCTCGGACGCCTGCTCGTCGGCCGCGGGCGACGCGAGGAGGGCGTCCGCCTGCTCGAAAAGGCCCTCGCCGTACGCCGCGCTCAGCTGCCCGCCGGCGATCCGCGGATCGTCGAGCTGGCCGCCCTCCTCGAAAGCATCCCTCCCTGACCCCGCGCTCCGGCGCGTGGACGGGTGAGGGCCGATCCGGCTGGATCGGCCCTCGGGGGTGAGCGGAATGCCGGCGGGCGGCGTTATTCGGTGCGTACCAGGGGGGCGTGGGGCACTTTGACCAGGGCGTGTTTCTTCTCCGACCTCGACTTGCGCTCGTAGAGCTCCTGGCGGACGAAGTCGATCACCCGGTCCATCTCTTCCTGCATGCGCGTCATCTGCTCGCGCATGTTGAGGATCACTTCGACGCCGGCCAGGTTGACCCCCAGCTCGCGGGTGAGGGAGAGGATGATCTCCAGCCGGCGGATGGTCTCCGCGTCGTAGAGACGGGTATTGCCGCTCGAGCGCGGTGGCTTGATCAGACCCTCGCGCTCGTAGAGCCGCAGGGTCTGAGGGTGGATGTCGAAGCGCTCGGCTACCGTGCTGATCATCACGTACGATGAATCCCTCTTCGCCTTCTTCTTGCGCGCCACGGCAGCCTCCTTTGCCGTCCGACCACCGGGCGACGGCAGCGCCCGGCGGGCACGTCCTAAACGAGCAGACCGGCCGCCGTCGCATCACCTGCGAC
>RFGL01000147.1 GCA_003697015.1 Acidobacteriota bacterium
GGCTCGCCGAGCGGCACGCGCAGCCCATCTTCCTCTTCGTCCACACCGTCGACCCCCACGCGCCCTTCGCGCCGCCCGAATCCCTGCGCGCCCGCCTGGCGCCGGCGGCGGATCCGGCCCGCGGCACCATGGCCTACCTGGCGCGCCTGGCGGCCAAGGAGCTGCCGGTCGACGCCGCCACCGTCGCCGACCTGCACGCCCTCTACGGCGCCGAGGTGGCCTTCGCCGACGCCGAGCTCGGCGAGCTCCTCGCCGCCCTGCGCCGCGCCGGGCGCTACGACGACGCCCTGATCGTCTTCCTGTCGGATCACGGCGAGGCCTTCCATGAGCACGGCGTCCTCGGGCACGGCTGGGATCTCTACCAGGAGGTGCTGCGCATCCCGCTGATCCTCAAGCTGCCCGGCCGCCGTCACGCCGGCCGCCGGGTGGCTCGGCCGGTGGCGCAGATCGACGTCGCCCCCACCCTCCTCGCCGCCGCCGGCCTGGCGGGCGGCGAGCTGCCGGGCGCCGGCCTGCTGGCGCCCTCCGCCGCCGGCGAGCGGCTGCACGTCGCCTACCTGCGCTACGCCGGCCGCGAGGGGATCAGCGTCAGCGACGGGCGCTTCAAGCTGATCCTGCCCCTGTCGTCCTCCTTCGCCGCCGGCGCCGAGCTCTACGACCTGGACCGCGACCCGGCCGAACGCCACAACCGCCTCTTCGACCATCCGGTACGCGCCGCCTACCTCGAAGCCGCCGCCCGCCGTGCCCTGGGCGCCCGCCGCGACGGGGCCGCGCCGGTGACCTTGAGCGACGAGGAGCGCACCCGCCTCGAGGCCCTGGGCTACCTCGGCGGCGATGCGCGTTGAGACCCCGTCACGGCGCGGCGAGAGCGGCGGCGACTTTGCGCAGCAGGGTCTGTACCTTGTAGGGCTTGTGCAGGAAGGCGCTGGGCTTGAGCTCGGCGAAGCGCAGGGCGGCCTCCTGCTCGGGGTAGCCGCTGGACAGGATGACCACCACGCCGGGGTCGATGCGGCGCAGGGCGCGCAGGGTCTCGGCGCCGTCCATCTGGGGCATCGAGACGTCGAGCAAGACGGCGTCGATCGACTCGCCGTGCTCGCCGTAGAGGGCGAGCGCCTCGTAGCCGTCGCTCGCCGCCAGCACCTCGAAGCCGCCGGCCTCGAGCATCTGGGCGGCGACCTCCCGCACCATCGCCTCGTCGTCCACCACCAGCACCCGGCCGTCGCGTCTGGCCACCGGCGGCCGGCGGTCGGTGACGGTCTCGTCGAGCGGATCGCCGGCCTCCTCCTGGGCCGGAAAGAAGATCTCGAAGACGGTGCCGCGTCCGGGGGCGCTGGCGACGCGGATGCCGCCGCCGTGGCCGCGGACGATGCCCAGGGCCGCCGCCAACCCCAGCCCGCGGCCGCTGGTCTTGGTGCTGAAGAAGGGGTCGAAGATGCGCGCCTGGGTCTCCCGATCCATGCCGCGGCCGGTGTCGCGCACCTCGAGGACGACGAAGCGCCCGGCCGGCTCGGCGGGCACCACCGCCGCGCCGTCGAAGTCGGCGGCGTTCAGGGTGCGCAGGGAGGTCCGTACCAGGACCTCCCCCACCCGGTCGTCGAGGGCGTCGGCGGCGTTGGTCAGCAGGTTCATGATCACCTGC
The DNA here is from genome assembly GCA_003697015.1 of Acidobacteriota bacterium. Taxonomy (GTDB): domain Bacteria; phylum Acidobacteriota; class Thermoanaerobaculia; order Multivoradales; family J023; genus J023. Next base: position 1,640 of record RFGL01000147.1, read on the forward strand.
CGCACCTGGGTGACGTCGGCCTCGATCGCCGGCAGGCCGTCGGCCAGCTCCGGCCGCAGGGTGGCGTTCTTGTCGAGGGAGCTCTCGATCAGCGGCAGGGTGTTGGCCACCAACTCCGACAGATCGATGCGGCGCAGCTCCAATCGTCCCTTGCCGGCGTAGGCCAGCATCTGATTGCACAGCTCCGAGGCACGGCTCGCCGCCTTGTGGATGGTGGCGATGTGACGGCGGGCGGGCGCGTCCTCGGGCAGGGTTGGGAGGGCGAGATCGGCGCCGCCGAGAATGCCCACCAGCAGGTTGTTGAAGTCGTGGGCGATGCCCCCCGCCAGCACGCCGAGGCTCTCCATCTTCTGCGCCTGATAGAGCCGCTCGGCGAGGACGTGGCGCTCGCGGTTCATCAGGGTCTGGGCCATCTGGTCCGCCGCCTCGCTGGCGAAGACCACCTCGTCCGCCTGCCATACCCGCGGCGAGCCGACGTGCTCGTGGCAGAGCACGCCGGCCACCTCGCCGGCGACGCGGATCGGCGCGTCGAGCATCGAGACGATGCGGTGCTCGGCGAGGTACCCGTCGTCGAGCTCGCGGGTGCGCGGATCGTTGCGGGCGTCGTGAGCATCGACCGCGCGGCCGCGCTCGAGGGCGGCGAAGTAGCGCGGATAGGCTTCCACCTGCAGCTCGGCGCCGGCGGAATGGAGGCCGCCGTCACGCTCGAAGAGGTCGACCAGACGCAGGATCCGGCGGTCCTCGTCGAATAGCCAGACGCCGGTCCGCGCCACCTCCAACCTCGCCGCAGCGGTCTCGGTGATGCGCCGGGCGGCGCGCTCGACGTCGCCGGCCACCACCGCCTCGTGCCGCGCCAGGGCGACGATGGCCTTCTGGTCCTGCTGCCGGCGGGTGACGTCGCGGGCGATCACCACCACGCCGCCGACGGCGCCGTCCTCGTCGCGGTGGGGGTAGTAGCGCAGGTCGAGGTAGATCGGTTCGCCGCCCGGCGGCTCGAACCAACGCTGGACGTGCAGCTGGTTGCCTGCCAGGCAGTGATCGAGGTCGGGCTTGAGCTCGGTGGCGAAGAAGGCATCGCCGTAGATCTCCGCCACCGGCCGGCCGATCAGGTCGCGCGGCTCGAGGCTGGGGCCGCCCGCCGGCGGGTTGCCGACGGCCTCCAAGAAGCGCGGATTGAGCGCCCGCAGGGTGTAGCTCCGGTCGATGAACAGCATCTGATCCGACACCGCCGCCATCATCGAGCGGTACCGCCGCAGGGTGGCCTCACTGGCCTTGAGCGCCCGCTCGGCCCGCCAGCGCTCGTACTCGGCCCCCACCCGCTGGCTGACCAGGCCGATGAAGGCGCGCTCGTCGGCGCCGTCCTCCTGCTCCCGGTCGCCGAGAGCGAAGACGTGCACCGCCGCCTGCCGGCCGCGGAAGAGCGCGCCGCGGTAGCTGCGGGCGCCGAGCTGCGCCAGGTGGGCGCAGGACGGAAAACGCTCGGCGACGGCCCGGGGGACGAAGAGGTGGGGCTCGGCCGGGTCGCGGTAGAGCGCTTCGCAGGGGGAGCCGGCGAGGGGATAGGCGAAGCGCTCGCCGGCTCCGTCGCCGTCCCAGAAGGCGAGCAGCTCGACCTGCCGGCCGTCGGCCGAACGCCGCCCGACCCCCGCCCACCGGCAGTCCAGGCCGAGGCATAGGGCCTGGCTTGCGACCTCGAAAAAATCGCGACCGGCGGGCGCCTGCCCGGCCAGCAGGAGGAGGGCTTGCTGGCGCGCGCTCATGGCCGGGGGACAGCACGCCGGCGGGCGGCGGAGGGCTCGTGCCAGCGGCTGGCGAGCTGGTGGGCGACCTCGTCGCGCAGCGGCCGCGGGGCGTAGACGCGGTACATGTCGATGCGCGACAGGTGGGCGATGAAGTCGCTCGCCTCCTCGATCAGCTGCAGCGTGCCGTCGTGGCGCTCGGCCAGGACCCGCGCCTCGCCGAGCTGGTGGGGGTTCTTCGCCGAACGGTCGATCAGCAGGTTGTCGTCGCCGAAGCGCTCCATCAGCGGCGGCAGGAGGGCTTCGAAGCGAGCCGCCTCCTCGCCGCTCAAATGTTCCTCGGTCTCGAAGGCGAGGACGTAGCGCTCGCGCTCCAGGATCGCCCGGGCGTGGGGGTGATCGGAGCGCCGCATGGCGTCGATGACGGTGACGTCGTCGTGGTCGAGGAAATCCGCCGGCCGTGCCGGCCAGCGTTGGCCGACGGCGCGCAGCCAGGCGTTCAGGTGCAGCTCCATCACCTTGCCGGTGACGTTGAAATAGACCTGGGTGAACATGTAGTAGCGCGCCATCACCAGCGCCTCGAGGGCGTGAACGCCGGTGCGCTCGACGCCGATGCGCCAGCTGCCGTCGGCCGGATCCTTGATCGGCGTGATGGTGTCGATCAGCCGCTCCAGGTCGTAGCTGCCGTAGCGCACGCCGCAGTAGAGCGAATCGCGCAGCAGGTAGTCCATCTTGTCGACGTCGAGCTGGCCGCTGACGATCTCCGCCAGCAGCCGCTCGCGCTCCGAGCCGCGGTGGCGCAGGACCCGCTCCACCGACTCCGGGCCGATGCCGTCGCCGTCGCGGTCGAAGATCGCCGTCAGCTCCGGGGTGTAGAGCAGGCGGCAGGTCATGGTCTCGTGGTCGATGCCGTCCTCGAAGAGGTCTTCCGCCGAGTGGCTGAAGGGCGCGTGGCCGACGTCGTGCAGCAGGGCGGCGACCCGCACCAGGCGGCGATCGCGGCACCGCGGGTCGGGATCGAGCAGGCCGTCCTTCTTCGCCGCCAGGGCGTCGTAGACCCGGCCGGCGAGGTGCATGGTGCCGAGCACGTGGCTGAACCGGCTGTGCTCGGCCCCGGGGAAGACCAGGAAGGTCAAGCCGAGCTGGCGGATGAAGCGCAGGCGCTGCAGCGGCCGGCTGCGCAAGAGGGCCGATTCCAGGGCGTCGGTGCGGATGAAGCCGTGGATCGGATCGCGGATCGAGAGGGTCTCGCCCTCGGACTTGACGCCCATCGCCGGAGCTCAGTTGACCGCCGCGCGCCGCGCCAGGTGACGGTAGGGGCGCAGCAGCTCGAGGATCGTCTGGCGGCTCTTCAAGATCGCCAGCAGGTTGCGCGCCCGCTCGGGCAGGGCGTCGGCCAGGAGGGCCAGCTTGCGGATCGGCGAGACGTCGAGCGAGGCGGCGACGCTGTTGACGAAGGTCTCGAAGGGCACGTCGTCGTCGCGCAGGGTCGAGAGCTGCTCGTGGCTGAGGGGGAAGTGGTCGTCGAGCTGTTCGGCGAGGGTGCCGATGACGTGGACCAGGTCGTCGCGGACCGCGATCACCTCCGGGTCGACGTCGCTCAGATAGGGCTCCTTGAGCGGCTCCACCAGGGCTTCGCGCAGCGGCCCGCGACCGAGCTCGCGCCGTACCTCGAAGCGGTACTCGCCGTAGATCAGCACCCGGCAGCCGCCGTCCGGCAGGCTCTCGAAATCGATCAGGCGGCCGGCGGTGCCGGCGGAGAAGACCTCCACCGCGTCCTCGTCCCGCGCCCAGGCCGGCTTGAGCAGCACGGTGCCGACCGCCGGCGGCTCGTCGCCGTCGCCGAGGAAGATGCGCTCGACCAGCGGCCGGTCCTCGGCCGAGAAGTCGAGCCGCAAGTGGGTCTGGGGAAAGTGCACGAAGTCGGGCAACGGCACCAGCACCAGACGGGTCGGGGTTTGCGTCGCCATGGTCCTATGGTACCAAGCTTCGGCGCCCGCCGCCCTTTCGCTTCGGCCGGCGTCGCGGCGAAGCATCGGCCGGCGCGTACCGGCGGACCGGCACCGGCCGGCTGCCCCGGAGCCTCGAACCTCGATCGCCGGTCGCGATCGTCGCCGGGCGATCGCTGCGGTAGGCTTCTCCCCGCCATGGACGGCAACCCCAGCCCTGCCCCGGCGAAGGTCTGCGCCAGCGGCGAGGCCCGCCGTCCGCCGCGGGTGCTGGAGCTCTTCTGCGGCATCGGCGGGGTGGCGGCGGCGGTCGCCGGACGCGCCGAGGTGGTGGCGGCGGTCGACGTCAACCGCCACGCCCTGGCGGTCTACCGGCACAACTTCGACCATCCGGTGGTCGCGGCCACCCTCGAGTCCCTGCCGGCCGCGCGGCTGGCGGCCTGGGAGGCCGACCTGTGGTGGCTGTCGCCGCCCTGCCAGCCTTTCACCCGCCGCGGCCTGGGGCGCGACCTCGACGATGCGCGGGCGCGCTCCCTCGTCGCCCTGATCGATCGCCTGGCGCGGTTGACGCCGCCCTGGGTGGCGCTCGAGAACGTGCCCGGCTTCCGCGGCTCCCGCGCCCACGCCCTGCTGCGCCGTACCCTCGAGCGCGCCGGCTACCACGTCGCCGAGCGCCTGCTCTGCCCGACCGAGCTCGGCGTCCCCAACCGCCGCCGCCGCTTCTACCTCGTCGCCGGTCTCGAGCCCCCCCTGCCCTGGCCCGATCCCGCCGCCGCCCC
>RFGL01000015.1 GCA_003697015.1 Acidobacteriota bacterium
GGTGGCGGCCGCCGATCCGGCGCGGTTCGCGGCTCCCCGGCCGCCTGCCGCCGCGCTGACGCCGCACGCGGGCCCGGTAGGCGCTCGGCCGCTCGCCGCACCAGCGGGAGAAGGCGCGGCTGAACACCGGCAGGCTCGAATAGCCGAGGATCTCGCCCAGACGCCAGATCTCGACGTCGGTATCGCGCAGCATGCGGGCGGCGGTCTCCAGCCGCCGGTCGGCGATGTAGACGCGGGGGGAGCGACCGATCGCCTGGCGAAATGCGGTGGAGATGCCGTTGTCGCGCACGCCGCAGGCCCGCTTCATCCGACCGACGCTGAGATCCGGATCGAAGAGATGGCGTCGGATGTAGGACAGCAAGGTGGCGAGGCGCGGCGGTGCGGCGGCCTGATCGCGAGCGATGCGTGCCAGGGAGTCCGCGGCGGCTGCAGCGAGTTCTCTCTGTGCTTGCTGAAAACCCAGTGCTTGCTGAGAACCCATCAGACTCCCCTTTCGTCACGGCGGCATCGACGAAACGCCGCTGCCGGCGGTGCGCCCGCAGCCCCGACACCATCGCGTAGTCTGCACCGATGATACCGCAGATCGCGACGCTCCGCCGGCCTCTTCCAGCACGATAGCACGAGCCGCGCGCCCCTCAGCCGCCGCGACGGCCCCTCGGGCGCCGGCGCCGCTTCAGCCTGACGTCGCCGCCGCCGTCGCCTCGCGCAGCCGCGGCAGGCGCAAGACGACGCGAAACCCCTGCGGCGGGGCCTCGATCTCGAGGCTGGCGGAGCGGCCGAAGGAGCGCTCGAGCCGCTGGCGGACGTTGGCCAGGCCGATGCCCCCGCTCGCCCGCGGCGGCGCCTGCTCGTCGCGCGGGTTGTCGATGGTGATGCGCAGCTCGCCGCGCTCCCGGCGCGCATCGATGTGGACGGTGCCGCCCTTCAGCGAGCGGGCGATGCCGTGCTTGACCGCGTTCTCGATCAGCGGTTGGAGCAGCAGGGGGGGCACCCGGCAGTCGGCGCAGTCGGCGGCCAACCGGCAGTCGACCTTCAGGCGATCGCCGAAACGGATCTGCTCGACGCTGAGGTAGCTCCGCGCCAGGGCGATCTCGTCCGCCAGGCGGATCATCTCCGCACCGCCCAGGCGCAGGCTCTGGCGCAGGAAGCTGGCCAGCTCGATGCACATGCGGCGGGCCTGCTGCGGATCGCTGGTGACCAGGGCGCCGATCGAGTTGAGGCTGTTGAAGAGAAAGTGCGGGTCGACCTGGGCCTTGAGCGCCCGCAGCTCCGCCTCCCGTGCCAGCAGGCGCAGCTCGTAGGCCCGAGCTTCGGCCCGGCGGCGTTGCTCGGCGATGATCAGGAGATAGTGGACTGCGGCGCTCAAGGCGTAGAGCAGGAAGGCGAAGCTGGCGAGGAGCGGCAGGCTGTCGGCGATGCGCGCCGGGTCGACGGACGCCGCGCCGCCGGCGCTCAGCAACCGCGCCCAGCCCAGGACGAGAGCGACGAGCAGGGCGCTGGTGGTCAGGCCGGCGCTCAACTGGCTGACCAGGAGCGGCACGACGGCGGTGGCGTCGAGGGGCTGGCGCTTGCACAGGTACCAGGAGGCCAGGCAGCTGAAGGCGTGGACCAGGAGCGGCGGCAGCACCAGCAGCACCGCCTGCACGCGCGACGCTGCGGCGACGCGCGCGAGCAGCTCGGCGAGCACCACGCCGGCCGCCGCGAAGAGCGCCAGGTAGACGGCGAGGCGGGAGCCGCGGGCGAGGATCGGGTGCATCGGCGGGCTCAGCTCGGACCGGCGTTCTTGACCTCGACGCCGCCCATGATCGCCAGGCCGCGGACGATCAGCTGGCCGGCCTCCTCCCCCGAGCGGGGCTGGACGGTGTGATCCTCGAAGCCGCCGAGCAAGGGGATGCCCTCCAGCGACACCGACCAATCTCTCGGCACCCGGATCTCGACCCCGCCCCAGAGCGCGAAGACGTCGATCACCGCCGGTCCGCCGGCGATGCGCGCCCGCGTCAGGTCGACCTCGACGCCGCCCATGATGGCCACCAGGTCGCCGCCCTTGAAGTTGCTGCTGGCGCTGCTGCGGCTGGCGCCGCCACAGATCGCCAGGCCGTTGATCACCGCCGCCGCGTCCACCTCGGGCTGGGGCTCACGCCGGCCGGCGATGCCGCGCCAGACCAGCGCCGCGCCGAACAGCAGGAAGAGGACGGGCAGGAGGTCCCAGGTGCCGACGCCGAGGATTCCGAGGCGTCGATCGTCGAGCAGGAAGAGGCCGCCCACCACCAGCAGGATCGCGCCGGCGCGCCGGCCGCGGGCGTCGCCTGCGCCCTGCAGCCTGGCGATGCCGAGGGCGATCAGCAGCACCGGCCAGTACGACCACACGTCGTCGAAGCCCAGCCGATCGAGGGCGAGAAGCACCCCGAAGACGATCAACAGGAGGCCCAGGGCGATGCGCGGCGTGCCCCGTATCGATCGTTCCTCAGCCATCGTCGTTCTCCTGCGGCTCGGCGCCGGCGTGATCCGCCAGGCTGCGGGCGGTGATCATGATGCCCAGGGCGATCAGCACCGCCGGCAGCAGGTCGACGTCGAGGTAGTACAGCTGCAGGAAGAGACCGCAAAAGAGCAGCCAGGCGGCGCCGCGGGGCTGGCGGAAGAGCGCGTCGATCCCCCAGGCGACGAGCAGCATCGGCCACAGCTCGTGGATCCCGACAAGGTCCCGGCGCAGCAGCCAGAGGGCGGCGCCGCAGGCGATCAGCAGCAGTCCGCTGCGCAGCCAGACCGGCTCGATCCCGTAGCGGCGTTCGATCGATTCGCTCATGGCATCCTCCGAATCTTCGCGTCATCGGCCGGCGATCGGTCGCCGTCCTCTCCATGGTACGCGTGCCGCGAGCCTGCGATCACGGCTCACCGACGAACGGCGGCGGGCGATCGACGAGCGGCGGCCGGCGGCTGTGGCAGGATGCGGCGATGGCGACGCGGGGCAGGGCAGAGCGGCCGGTGCTGCCGATCGACGAGCTGCTGGGGGACGTCGTCGCGGCGCTCGAGGATCCCGGCGCCGTGGTCGTACGGGCGGCCACCGGTGCCGGCAAGACCAGCCGGGTGCCGCCGGCGGTCGACGCCGCCGGCCTCGCCGCCGGCAAGCGCATCGTGATGCTCGAGCCGCGGCGCATCGCGGCGCGGGCGGCGGCCCGGCGGATGGCGGCGGAGAACGGCTGGCGGCTGGGGGCGGAGGTCGGCTACCGCATCCGTCTCGAGCGCCGCGAGTCGCCGGCGACGCGCATTCTGGTGGTCACCGAGGGCGTCCTGCTGCGCATGCTGCAGGCCGACCCCTTGCTGGCGGACGCCGGGGTGGTGATCTTCGACGAGTTCCACGAGCGGCGTCTCGACAGCGACCTCGCCCTGGCCATGGTGCGGCGGGTGCGGCGCGAGGTGCGCCCCGACCTCAAGCTGGTGGTGATGTCCGCCACCCTCGAAGCGGCGCCCATCGCCCGCTACCTCGGCGATTGCCCGGCGATCGCCAGCGAGGGCCGCGGCCATCCGGTGACGGTGGCCTATCTCGAGGCGCCGGATCCCGGGCCCCTCGAGTCGCGGGTGGCGCGCGGCGTGCGCCGCGCCTTGGACGAGGCCGGCGGCGACGTCCTGGCGTTCTTGCCCGGGGTGGCGGAGATCCGTCGCACCGGCGAGCTCCTGGCGCCCCTCGCCGCCGAACGCGATATCGCCGTCATGCCGCTCTACGGCGATCTGCCCGCCGCCGAGCAGGACGCGGTGCTGCGCCGCGGGCGGCGGCGCAAGGTGGTGCTGGCGACCAACGTCGCCGAGACCTCGATCACCATCGACGGCGTCGGCGCGGTGGTCGACGGCGGCCTCGCCCGGGTGCTGCGCTTCGACCCGGCGATCGGCCTCGATCGGCTGCAGCTGGCGCGCATCAGCCGGGCCAGTGCCGAGCAGCGCGCCGGCCGCGCCGGCCGCCAGGGGCCGGGGTTTTGTCTGCGCCTGTGGACCGAGCATGACGACCGCAGCCTGGAGCCGCGGGAGCAACCGGAGATCCGGCGTCTCGATCTCGCCGGTGCGGTCCTCCAGCTTCTCGCCTGGGGCGAGACCGACGCCGCGTCCATCGGCTGGCTCGAGCCGCCGCCGGACGATGCCGTCGCCCGCGCCCGGGCGCTCCTCCGCCAGCTCGGCGCCGTCGGGGCGGCCGGCGTCACCCGCCTCGGCCAGCGCATGGCCCGCCTGCCCCTCCACCCGCGCCTGGCGCGCCTGCTGATCGCCGGCCACGAGGCGGGGGAGCTGCGCCGCAGCGCCCTGCTGGCGGCGCTCCTCGGCGAACGCGACGTGATCTACCGCCCCGCCCGCGGCCGGCCGCGGGCGGCGCCGGCGACCTCCCCGTCGGACGCCCTCGACCGACTCGAGGCGATCGAGGCGGCTGCCCGCGGCAGCGCCGGCGACGCCGCCCTCGGCCCCGTCCACCGCGGTCGGGCGCGCCACGTCCTGCGCCTCGGCGCCCAGCTCGAGCGCCTCGCCCGGCGCCTCCTCGGGCCGCCGCCGGCGGCAGCCGGCGACAGCGACGAAGCCCTCCTGCGCTCCCTCCTCGCCGCCTTTCCCGACCGCGTCGCCCGGCGCCGGCGGCCCAACGATCGGCGCGCCGTGATGGCCGGCGGCAGGGGCGTGCGGCTGGCGCCGACGAGCGCCGTGCGCGAAGCGCCGCTCTTCGTCTGCATCGAGGTCGACGCGGGCCGCGGCGGTGCCCGCGGCGAAGCCCTGGTACGCCTCGCCTCGGCGGTGGAGCGGGACTGGCTGGAGGGCGTCGACAGCCGCGACGAGGTCGTCTTCGATCCCCTCCGCCGGCGGGTCGTCGGCATGCGGCGGACCCGCTATCGCGACCTGCTGTTGGAGGAGGTCGAATGCCCGCCGGCCGACGCCGCGGCGGCGGAAGCGTTGCTGGTCGCCGCCGCCCGCCGCGACCTGGCGAGCGCCCTGCCCCTCGAGCGGCCGGAGGTGCAGGGCTTTCTCGCCCGCCTGCGCTGCCTGGCGGCGTGGTTGCCGGAGGAGCACCTGCCGGTTTTCGACGACGACGACCTCGCCCGCCTGCTGCCCGCCCTCGCCGCCGGCAAGCGCTCCTTCGCCGAGCTGCGGCAGGTGCCGCTTCTCGAGGTCCTGCGCGGCAGCCTCGAGCCGCACCAGCTGGCGCTCCTCGAGCGCGAAGCCCCCGAGCGCCTCGCCGTGCCCAGCGGCAGCCGCATCCGCCTGCGCTACGAAGAGGGCCAGCCGCCGATCCTCGCCGCCCGTATCCAGGAGCTCTTCGGCCTGCGCCACACCCCGCGCCTCGCCCGCGGCCGCATCCCCGTCCTGCTCCACCTCCTGGCCCCCAACCAACGCCCGCAGCAGGTCACCCAGGATCTCGAAAGCTTCTGGGCCAATACCTACCCGCAAGTGCGAAAAGAGCTCGCCGGCCGCTACCCCAAGCACGCCTGGCCCGAAGACCCCCTGACCGCCCACCCCGAACGCCACCCGCGTCGCCGGCGGCGCTGACGCCAAGAGCCAAGGTTAGTCGACGGTGGTTGCGTGGATGCTCCGAGCCAGGAATACGCCGACGATGCGGACGTCTGAAAAGTGACCACGCAAGCACCGCTGTGCGGCTTTGAAATGGGCACCGCGGACCAGGACATCGTCGAAGATGCCGATTTCCCTCGGAGTTGGGCTTTTGAGCATCGGGTCGATATCAAAGACTGAAAGGAGCTCATCAGGATTTGGCCGTCGCTCCGCCTCGTGCGCTGGCATTCTACTGCGAGATTGAATTAGTAATTCTCGAATATCGAGGCGACGGCCACTGCTTTCAATATGGCGTAGGAGCTGTACCATTCGGTCGTCGTAGTTGGGATCGTTCTTGGCCTTTGAAGGGGGCATGGGAACCAGCGTTGCTATCGAGAGCCAATCATTATTTAGCGCAGCATGAAGCTCATCAGCGAAGCGTCTGATTGCCCGTTCTTTATGTCTCCACTCACTTTGGTTGCGCCTTCGGTCAGGCGGTTTCTTGAAGTTAAAGATGAGATCGTTAGTATCGCTGGCCTGATAGCCAGCGCCCGCCGTGTACTCTCGCAGGAAGTAGCACTCGTCAGTGGGCTCGAGAAATCGATGCGACGGTCTTGTCACGTCATCGATCATCGTCAGTCGAGGCAATGGCGGATTTGACCTCTTCATAGCTCCCAACTCGGATGGCGCCCTTGGCCTCGAACCGGGCGGGCCAGGTGAGCGCGGGATTGCGGAAACAGTGGTCGAGGATCAGCAGCTTGCGGCCCTGCTCGAGGGCTGCCCTGGCCTGGACCAGGGTGCCGGACGTTTCGCCTGCCTCGACGATGATCGTCGCTTCGGTGAGGGCCGACATGGTGCGGTTGCGCTCGGGGAAGAAGTAGCGGTTGGAGCGGTAGTCCTGCTGCTGGTAGCGGCAGACCGGGACCTGGGTGACGACGAGAAAACGCTCGGCGATCCGTTCTTGCAATTCCTTGTTGTCACGCGGGTACGCCCGCGACAGGGGGGTGCCGAGCACCGCGATGGTGCGGCCGCCGCAGTCAATCGCCGTCTGGTGGGCGATGGTGTCGATGCCCGCGGCGAGACCGGAGACGATGGTCCAATCGTCCGCCACCAGCCTGCGCACCAGCTGGCGCGCAGCTTGTTCGCCTTTGGCCGACGGCTTGCGCGTGCCGACCACCGCCACGCAGCGGCTTTCGAGCCAGTTCCAGTAGCCCCTGAAGTAGAGGACCTCGACCGGGTTGCGGGCGTCGCGCAGCTTCGCCGGGTACTCGGCGTCGCCGTGGATGCGGAGGCCGAAGCGCTGGACGCCGGATGCCTTGAGGAGACCGAGGGCGCGCTCCGCCATGGCACGCGCGTCCTCGACGTCGACGAAATCCGACGGCAAGGCGTCCGGGCTTCGGCGGAACTGATCGGCGAGCCGTTTGAAGGTGGTCGACTCGTCCTGCCACAGGGCTTCATACGCTCCCATCTCCAGGAAGGGCGACACGGTGCGACCCGGGCTTGCCGCATCTTGAGGGCGGAGTCGGAGCTGCGTCATGGCGTTGCTACCTCCACGAAGAGTATACGGAAGTACGCCGCCTGGCGCAAATGGGGCGGAAGTTCGGTGCCTACTCGATCTCGAAGAGGGGGTCGCCGCCTTCGACGGCCTGGCCGTCTTTGACCAGGACCTTGGCGACGGTGCCGTCGGCCTCGGCTTCGATCTCGTTCTCCATCTTCATCGCCTCGAGCACCGCCAGACCCTGGCCGCGTCGTACGGCGTCGCCGGCGGCGACGAGGACGCGTTTGACCACCCCGGGCATGTAGGCGGTGATCAGGCGCTTGCCGGCCTTGGCGCCCCCCGCCGCCTGCTCGGCGAGGACGGCGAGGGGATCGAGGAGCTCGACCATCTCGGTGCTGCCGCCGGCCGACACGCGGTAACGGCCCTCCGCCAGGGGGCGCACCGCCGCTTCGTGGTGGCGGCCGTCGATCAGCAGGCTCTTGATCGTCAGGCCTCCGGGCTCGGCCGGCCGGGGGACGGCGACGTCGACGTCGTAGGCGGCGTCGCCGATCTTGAGCTGGTAGCCGTGAAGTCGCTTTTCGACCTCGACCGCCACCTCGCGTCCGTTGCAGCGCGCGATCAGCTTCATCCCGGGCCTCCGCCCACGGCCTCGCGCCGCGCCACCGTGCGCCAGCGGGCGCGGGCGCCGTCGTCGGCGGCGGGGATGGCGGTGCGGGTGGCCTGGCGCTCGGCGTGGGCGATGACGGCGGCGATCAGCGGCAGGTCGTCCGCCGCCGGCTCGGGCCGTCCCCACGTGCCGTCCTGAAGCTTGCGGTCGAGCATGCCGATGTCGAGCCGGCCGGCGCGGAAGTCGGCGTCGCGGAGGATCTGCCGGTAGAGCCGGGTGGTGGTCTCGATGCCCTCCACCCGCAGCTCGTCGAGGGCGCGCTCAAGGCGGCGGATGGCGTGCTCCCGGTCGCCGCCCCAGACGATCAGCTTGGCGAGCATCGGGTCGTAGTAGATCGGCACCTCGGCGCCCTCGTAGACGCCGCAGTCGTTGCGCACCCCGGGTCCCTCGGGCAGCCGCAGGTGCTCGATGCGGCCGGGGGAGGGGGCGAAGTTGCGGTACGGGTCCTCGGCGTAGAGACGCGCCTCGATGGCGTGACCGCGGGGATGGACGCGGCCGCCGGCGATCCTCTCCCCCAGGATCTCCTCCAGGGTCTCGCCGCGGGCGACGCGCAGCTGGGCGATCACCAGGTCGATGCCGGTCACCAGCTCGGTTACCGGATGCTCCACCTGCAGCCGGGTGTTCATCTCCAGGAAGTAGAACGCGCCGTCCGGCGCCAGCAGGAACTCGACGGTGCCGGCGTTGGCGTAGCCCACCGCCTCGGCGGCGCGTACCGCCGCCGCGCCCATGCGCTGCCGCAGGTCGTCGTCCACCGCCGGCGACGGCGCTTCCTCGATCACCTTCTGATGGCGGCGCTGGAGCGAGCACTCGCGCTCGCCGAGGGAGAGGACGTGGCCGTGGGCGTCCCCCAGCACCTGGATCTCGACGTGGCGCGGGCGTTCGACGTAGCGTTCGACGTAGACCGAGCCGTCGCCGAAGCTGGCCTTGGCCTCGGAGCGGGCGGCGCGAAAGGCGGCGGCGAGCTCCTCCGGCCGGGTTACCAGCCGCATGCCCTTGCCGCCGCCGCCGGCCGAGGCCTTGATCATCAGCGGGTAGCCCACCTCGGCGGCGGCGGCCTCGGCCGCCGCCAGATCGGCCAGGGGATCGCGGCCGCCGGGTACCACCGGCACCCCGGCGTCGATCATCAGCCGCCGGCTCTCGATCTTCGACCCCATCGCCGCCATCGCTGCGGGCGGCGGACCGATGAAGACCACGCCGCGCTCGCGGCAGAGGCGGGCGAAGGCGGCGTTCTCCGACAGGAAGCCGTAGCCCGGATGGATGGCGTCGGCGCCGACGTCGAGCGCCAGCTCGACGATCGCCTCGCCCCGCAGGTAGCTGTCGGTCGACGGCGGCGGGCCGATGCGGTAGGCCTCGTCCGCCAGCCGGACCGCCAGGCTGGCGCGGTCGGCGTCGGAGTAGATCACCGCGCTCTCCAGGCCGAGCTCGCGCAGGGCGCGCAGCACGCGCACCGCGATCTCGCCGCGGTTGGCGATCAGCACCTTGCGCAGGGTGCGGCGGGCGGGGGGCGTGCGGGCGGCCATGCTGAGGGCGGAGCATAGCAGCTGGGGGAGCGGTGACATAAACTCCCCGCCACACCGACCAAGGGAGAATCGCCGTGATCCGGATCCGCCCCCGATGGCCGCTCGTCCTCCTGCTCCTCGCCGCCGCCGGCACGCCGCTCCTCGCCCAGGGCGAATCGGCCGAGGAGCTCAAAGCCTACGTCCGCGCGCACTATACGAAGAGCGAGCACCGCATCCCGATGCGCGACGGCGTCGAGCTCTTCACCGCCGTCTACGCTCCCAACGAGCCCGGCGACGCCACCTATCCCATCCTGATGTTCCGTACCCCGTACAGCGTCCGCCCCTACGGCGCCGACCGCTATCGCGACAGTCTCGGGCCGACGCCGGACTTCGCGCGCGAGAAGTTCATCTTCGTCTACCAGGACGTGCGCGGCCGGTACATGTCCCAGGGGCACTTCGTCAACATGCGCCCCCATCGGGCGCGCAAGCGCGGGCCGCAGGACGTCGACGAGTCGACCGACACCTACGACACCATCGAGTGGCTGCTGGCCAACGTGCCGCGCCACAACGGCAAGGTCGGCCAGTGGGGGATCTCCTACCCCGGCTTCTACACCGCCGCCGGCATGATCGACAGTCACCCGGCCCTCAAGGCGGCGTCGCCGCAGGCGCCGATCGCCGACTGGTTCTGGGACGACATGCACCATCACGGCGCCTTCGTCCTGCCCCTGGCGTTTACGTTCTTCTCCTCCTTCGGCCAGCCGCGGCCCGAGCCCACAACCGAACGCGCCGAGCGCATCGATCTCGATACGGTCGACGGCTATCGCTTCTACCTCGAGCTCGGTCCGCTGCAGAACGTCAACGAGCGCTACTTCAAGGGCGAGATCGACTTCTGGAATCAGTTCATCGCCCACCCCAACTACGACGACTTCTGGCAGTCGCGCAACCTGCTGCCCCACCTCAAGAACGTCAAGGCGGCGGTGATGGTGGTCGGCGGCTGGTTCGACGCCGAGGACCTCTACGGCCCGCTCAAGATCTACCGCGCGGTGGAGCGGAACAACCCCGGCACCTTCAACATGCTGGTCATGGGGCCGTGGCGTCACGGCGGCTGGGCGCGCAGCGACGGCCGCACCCTGGGCACGGCGGACTTCGGCTTCCCCACCTCGGCGTACTACCGCGAGCACCTGATCCTGCCCTTCTTCAAGCACTTCCTCAAAGGGGAAGGGGAGCTTTCCCTGCCCGAAGCGGTGGTCTTCGAGACCGGCGCCAACCGCTGGCGCAGCTTCGACGCCTGGCCGCCGGAGAACCTGCGCCAGGCCTACCTCTATCCCCGCGCCGGCGGCGAGCTGGCCTTCGACCCCCCCGCCGGCGACGGCGCCGAGGCCTTCGACGAGTACGTCAGCGACCCGCACAAGCCCGTTCCCTACACCATGAACGTCACCACCCGCTGGGAGGCGCGTTACATGACCGAGGATCAGCGCTTCGCCGCCTGGCGGCCGGACGTCCTGGTCTACGAGGGCCCGGTGCTGGAGGACGACGTCACCCTCGCCGGTCCCCTCGAGGCCGAGCTCTGGGTCTCGACCTCGGCCTCCGACGCCGACTGGGTGGTCAAGTTGATCGACGTCCACCCCGGCGAGCTGCCCGAGCTCGAGGACCAGGACTCGGACGAGGTCGATCCCGCCCGCCGCGCCCTCGGCGGCCAGCAGATGCTGGTCCGCGGCGAGGTCATCCGCGGCCGTTTCCGCGACAGCTACGAGCACCCCAAGCCCTTCACGCCGGGCGAGATCACCCGCGTGCGCTTCGAGCTGCAGGACGTCCTCCACACGTTCAAGCGCGGCCACCGCATCATGCTCCACGTGCAGAGCACCTGGTTCCCCCTGATCGACCGCAATCCCCAGACCTACGTCCCCAACGTCTTCAAAGCCGAAGCGTCCGACTTCGTCAAAGCCACCCACCGCCTCTACCGCTCCCCCGCCCACCCCAGCAGGCTGAAGGTGGGGATCCTGGAGTGACTACGCCGGCACGACGTCGGGGGGAGGGTCGTCGGGGAGGCGGTCGCCGAGGCAGGTGGGGCAGGGGCAGATCTGACGCAGGAAGTCGAAGCGGTAGATGCCGGTGGCGTGCCGGTCGCTCCAGGCGATGGAGATGGCGTAGTTGCCGACCGCCTCGATCGAGGTCGGGGTGACGCTCTCGGCGGGGCGGTGGAAGCGGACGATGCCGGTGCCGTGGCCCTGGCAGGCGGCGCAGGGGCAGTAGCCGCGGACGTAGTCGTAGCCCAAGACGGCGCTGTGGCCGTCGCTCCAGGTGAGGCGGAAGGCGCGCTCTTCCGGCAGGCGACGGACTTCGGTGAGGTAGAGCTCGGACATGGCCTTCCGAAACGACGCGCCCCCGGGGCGGGGCGGTGCCTGCTTCTCGTACCGGCGGGCGGACGGTCCGCCCCTCGGTCCTGGACTGGATCTTCCGCCGTTGAGAGGCTAACGTCAAGCTCTCGACCATCGGCCCCTGGCGCGCCGGCGCGGCCGGCTGGACCCACGATCTCCCGCGGAGGGATTCCGTCATGCAGTGCAAGACCGCCTTCGTCGCCGCCGTCCTCGCTTCGAGCTTGAGCCTCGCGTCCAGCACCGGCGCGGTGCCGCCGGGGATCGACCTGACGGCCGGTCCGCCGGCGGCCAAGGATCATCCGCTCGAGGGGCCTTCCCCCTGCCGCGGCGGGCGGGCGGGACGCTACGCCTGCCAGGCCATCGACCTGGCGTCGGTCCTGCCCCTCGACGAGCTCGGCGGCGGGCGCGGCAACGACCTCTGGGGCTGGACCGATCCGCGCAACGGCCGCGAATACGTGCTGATGGGGATGAGCGACGGCATCACCTTCGTCTACGCCGGCGATGCCGAGAATCCGCTGGTGGTCGGCCGCCTGCCGACCCAGACGACCAACTCGGGCTGGCGCGACGTCAAGGTCTACGCCGACCATGCCTTCGTGGTCAGCGAGGCGGCGGGGCACGGCCTGCAGGTGGTCAATCTGCGGCGCCTGCGCCCGGAGCCGTCGACCGCGGCGCTGCCGGTGGCGGCCCACTACGGCCGTTTCGGCAACGCCCACAACGTCGCCATCAACGAGGAGACCGGCTTCGCCTACGTCGTCGGCGCCACCAGCGGCGAGATCACCTGCGGCGGTGGCGGCCTGCACATGATCGACGTGCGCGAGCCGCGCAATCCGCGCTTCGCCGGCTGCTTCAGCGCCGACGGCTACACCCACGACGTGCAGTGCGTGATCTACCGCGGGCCGGACGCCGCCTACAACGGCCGCGAGGTCTGCTTCGCCGCCAACACCGATACCCTGACCATCGTCGACGTCAGCGACAAGGCGAATCCGCGGATGATCTCGCGCACCGGCTACGAGGGGGTCGGCTTCACCCACCAGGGCTGGTTGTCCGAAGACCACGTGCTCTTCTTCATGAACGACGAGACCGACGAGCGGGATCACGGGCACAATACCCGCACCTACGTGTGGAACGTCTCCGACCTGGCGGCGCCGCGGCTGACCCAGCGCTACGACCACGACACCGACGCCATCGACCACAACCTCTACGTCGCCGGGCGCTACGTCTTCGAGGCCAACTACTCCGCCGGCCTGCAGGTGCTGGAGATCCGCAACCCGCGCGCCGGCGGCCTGCGGCGGGTCGCCTACTTCGACGTCTTCCCGGGCGACGATCAGCGGGCGGCGAGCGGCAAGCACCACCCGGAAGAGGAGGGCGATCCGCTCTTCGGCGGTGCGTGGAGCGTCTACCCCTACTTCGCCAGCGGCGTGGTGGCGGTGAGCACGGTCGAATCCGGGCTCTTCCTGCTGCGGCCGACCTTCGCCTTCGGCGGCGGTGGTGGTGGCGGCGGCGGCTGCTCGGTGGCACCCGGCAGCGGCAGCTTCTGCAGCGAATGCGGCCCCTGCGGCGAAGGGGAAGGCGACTGCGACGGCGACGGCGAATGCGCCGCCGGCCTGGTCTGTGCCGACGACCGCGGCGCCGATTTCGGCTTCGGCCCCAAGATCGACGTCTGCCTGCCGTCCGCCGGCGGTGGCGGCGGCGGTGGCGGCGGCGGGGGATGCAATGCCCTCCCCGGCAGCGGCTCCTTCTGCACCGCCTGCGGCCCCTGCGGCGCCGGGGAAGGGGACTGCGACCGCGACGAGGAGTGCCAGCAGGGCCTGGCCTGCGTATCGGACGTCGGCGCCGATTTCGGCTTCGGTCCCAAGATCGACGTCTGCCTCCCCCCCGGCGGCGGCACCTGCCCCCTGCCTCCCGGCCACGGCCGCTTCTGCAGCGAGTGCGGTCCGTGCGACGAGGGGGAGGGGGACTGCGATCGCGACGCCGAGTGCGAGGGCGACCTGATCTGCGCTCCGGACGTCGGTGCCGACTTCGGTTTCGGCCCCAAGATCGACGTCTGCGTCGATCCGGGCTGAGTCAGTCGAGCCCCAACAGGGCACGCAGGAAATCGAAGCTCACCGCCGGCCGTTGCTCCTCCTCGGCGTGCCGCTGCTCGTCCCGGTCGTAGCGTTCGATCAGCTTCCGCACCGTCGCGCGCCCGGCCTCGGTGGCCATCGCTTCGCGCGGGGTGAGACCGCCGAGGGCGGGCAGGGCGGTATCCGGCCAGTGGCGGAAGGCGTGGCGATAGAGCCGCTCCAGGTGCGCCCCCTTCTCCGCTGCGGTCAGGGGCTGGCCGAGGGCCACCAGCGGCACGCCGGCCCCGTCGAAGGCCGGTACCGGATCGAGGATGGTGCGGCCGCGGAAGGCGACCAAGTCGCCGGCGATGCGCCGCAGCCAGCTGCGCCCTTCGTCGGCTTGGCTGCGGGTGCGGGCCAGCACCTCGAGCCGCGCCGCCGCCCGGTCGAGGTCGAGGATCAGCCGCGCGCGATCCGCCGCGCCCGGCTCGCCGCGGACGAACCCCGAGCCGGCGGTGCCGGAGACGTCCGGCTCCAGCTCGAGCGCCGCCGTCAAGCGGGCGGCGTCGGCGACGTCGTAGGCGTCGCAGACCAGCAGCACCGGCTCGCCGGAAGCGACGTCGACCAGGGTTCGGGGAGGCGGCGCCAGGCCGCGCAGCCAGGCGTCGATCATCAGGGTGCTGGCGAGGGCGCGGGCGAGGGTCGGCTGCGCCGCCTGCTCCTCCGCCAGCGCTTCGCGCAGGCGTTGCGCCAGGGGCTCGGCGAGCTCGGCGGGGAAGGGGTAGACGCAGCCGCTGAGACGGAAGCGCCCGCCGGCCGGCAGCAGGCGGGCACCGAAGAATTTGCCCGCCACCAGGGCCCGCGGCAGCTCGAGGCCGACCACCGTCCGCGGCGGCTCGTCTTCGGCTGCCGTCAGGTCGCGGGCGACGAGCATCGCGTCGCCGCGCCGTTCCTCCACCCGCAGCAGGCTCAGGCGCGCGCGCCCCAGCTGGGCGACGAAGTCGCGCGCCGCCGGAGCGAGGGGCGGCCCGTCCGGCGCCAGCAGCAGGTCGCCGGCCCGCGCCTCCCGCTCGCCGAGGCGCAGCACCCCTTCGGCGACCAACCACTCCCGGCCGTTGGTCTGCAGCAGCTCGAGCACGAAGTCGGGAAGCTCCTGCAGCCGCTCGAGCGCGGCGCTGCCCAGGCTGCCGAAGAAGTCCGACACCAGCGCCTCGTCGCAGGCCGCCTCGTAGCGTTCGCGCAGCCATCCCACCGCATCGGAGAGCACCTGCTGCTGGGCGTCGCGGGCGGCGCCGCAGCACGCCGCGAGGCGTTCGCCGCTATCGCAGGGGCAGAGATCTTCGGATCCAAAGTTGCTCATGACGTCCTCGACGGGGAGTCTCGCGTTCTCGAATCGCCTGCATTTTGTCGAGAAATGGGCGTGCGGGGAAGAGAATTCTCTCAAATACGGAAAATTTTCCAGAATCGGTGGTTGGCGAGCGGGGCACCACGCCGCCACCGGCTCGGACGGACGCCCCGATGCTCATCAGATCCACACCAGGGCCGATCTCATCAAAACTTCGAGGAGGTCCTCGCCAAATCCGCATTGCGTGAGGCATGATCACGCCATCTCCCCGCCCTCCCCGGCCGTCGCCGGTCCGGATTAGGCTCGCCGCCGCCCCGCCGTCCCGCCGGCCCGCCGGCGGCCGGCTGGAGCCAGCGCCGACCTCTCCCCGGCTAGTCTGCCGCGGGCCGCCCCGCGGCCCTGGGAAGGACGGCGCTGCCTCGAGCCGTTCCGCCGCCGTCTTCCCGCCACCCTCCGCCTGTTGCTCCGCGTTGCCGCCGATCGAAAGCCGCCGCCCCCGGTGCTCGACGTCATCCGCCCCCCGCCGCCGCCGGCCGGCGGGGTGGCGCCGGGGCGTTTCCGCCCTTCGCCGCCGTCCGATGTCGCCAGGGACGGTGCTCAGGTGGTACCTTTCGCACGTCGCGTGCTCGTGCGGCGCCGGCCTGGGGCCTGAACCGGCGGGCGGCGAGCCGAGCGGGGGGAGAGCATCGTGAAGAAGCGAGCGGTTCAAGATCCGGCCGCCGGCCGGCCGGCGCTCCGGCGGCATCGAGGGCGTCGCCGGCGGCGGCCGTGGCGGCGGCGGGGACGACCGCCGGGGCCTGCTGCTGCGGCGAGCTCTGCCGCGGGGGCGAGGTGAGGCCATGCACAAGCCCCCCGCTGCCACCCTGTGGATCGACGAGCGGCCGTTTGAGCTCGAGTTCGGCGCCGTGCTGCCGCGGCTGGAGATCGCCTACGAGACCTGGGGCCGGCTGTCGGCGGCGCGCGACAACGCGATCTTGATCTGCCCGGCCTTCTCCAGCCACGCCCACGCCCAGTCGAGCCCGCGGGATCCGTCGCCGGGCTGGTGGGAGGGGATGATCGGCCCGGGCTGCGCCTTCGACACCGAGCGGTTCTTCGTCGTCTGCGCGTCCCTTCTCGGCGGTTCCTTCGGCACCACCGGCCCGACCTCGATCGACCCGCGGACCGGCGAGGCCTACCGCGGCCACTTCCCGGCGGTGTCGATCCGCGACATCGTCGACGTCCACCTGCGGCTGGTGGACCACCTCGGCATCGAGCGCCTCTTCGCCGCCGCCGGCGGATCGATGGGGGCGATGGAGACCCTGGAGCTCGCCATCCGCCATCCGTCGCGGGTGGCGCGGGTGATCGCCATCTCCGGCACCGACTTCACCCGCCCCTACACCGCCGCCATCCGCCACCTGGGGCGGCGCGCCATCATGCTCGACCCGGCCTACCAGGGCGGCTTCTACGACGGTGCCGGGCCGACCGAGGGCCTGCGGCTGGCGCGTGAGATCGGCACCCTCTACTACCGCGGGCGGGAGGAATTCAATGCCCGTTTCCCCCACCAGCCGATCAACCCGCCATCGCGCGAGGGCATCACCTTCGACGTCCAGTCCTACCTCGACCACCAGGGCCGGAAGGCGGTCGGCCTGTTCGACGCCAACTCCTACCTCACCCTCTCCCTGGCGATGGATCTGCACGACGTGTGGCGCGGCTTCTCCAGTCGCGAGGCCGCCCTCGAGCCGGTCACCGCCGCCTTCCAGATCGTGGCGGTGGAGGAGGATCGGTTGATCGGCGTCGACGAGCAACGCGCCGTCCACCGGGCCCTCGTCGGCGCCGGCAAGCGCAGCGACTGGCACCTGATCTCGAGCCGCATCGGCCACGACGCCTTCCTGGTCGAGCTCGATCGGGTCACCGAGCTCGTCCGCCCCTTCCTGCTCGGCTGATCCGCCTCAGCCGCCGGTCGCCGGGCGCGCGGCGGGAGCGCCAGAGCCCCTCAGCCCCCTGCCATGGCGGCTTCGAGGCGCTCGAGATTCTTCTTCGCCATCTCGTCGTCGGGGCGCAGGGCGAGGACGCGCTGGAGCAGCGTCCGGGCTTCGTCGCGGCGGCCCTGGGAGATGAGGATGACCGCCAGGTCGTTGAGCGCCGCGGTGTGGCCGGGGGCGAGCTCGAGGGCCCGGCGGAAGGCGCGTTCGGCGTCCTCGAGGTGGCGGTTGGCCGACTCCGCCACCCCCAGGATGTAGTGCACGTCGGGTTCCTGCGGGAAGCGCTCGACGAGGGCGGCGGCGGCCTGCGCCGCGACCTCGTGGCGCTCCATCATCAGCAGGAGCTGCACCTCGCGCAACCACGGGCGCAGATCCTCGGGCGCCAGCTTCTGCTCCTCGCGCAGCATGGCGAGGGCCTTTTCCCGCTCGCCCCGCTGAAAGCGCTTGAGGGCCTGGCGCACCCGCTCGCCGGTCGGATCCTCGGCCGCGGCGTCCGACGCCTCGTGGATCTCCAGATCCGAGCCCTCGTTTTCCACCAGCTGGCGGAAGCGCTCGAGGGCGGCCATGCCCTCCTCGCGCCGGCCGACGGTAACCAGCGCCTGGCCGAGGCTCTGCCACACCTGGCGGTCGTCGGGGCGCAGCTTGCTGGCGCGCTCGAGGTAGGGCAGGCCGCCGGCGGCATCGCCGTTGGTCAGGAGCACGCGGCCGTACTCGAGGAAGACCGCACCGGCGAGGCCGCTCTGGCCGCGGGCGGCGAGGGTCTCGTCGCCGGCGTCGAGGCCGGCGGCGACCGGCGCCAGGGTGGCAGCCGCTTCGTCGAGGCGGCCGGCCTGGTAGTAGGCGCGGCCGAGGAAGAGCCCCAGCCAGGGATCGCCCGCCACGTGGCCGGCGAGCACCTCGATCGCCTGCTCCGACTCGCCGATGCGCAGGTAGCACTCGGCGAGGACGCTGCGCAGGTCGCGCGCCAGGGGGGGCGGTGCGTGCGCCAGACGCGGCCGCAGGAGCTCGATCGCCGCCCGCGGATCGCCGCTCAGGAAGAGCCACTTGCCGCGCAACAAGGCGACCTTGGGGTCGTCGTCGGACAGCCCTTCGAGCAGCTTGCCGGCGTCCGGCACGCGACCGAGCTCGACCGCGCACAGCGCCGCCGCCAGCCGTGCCTCGTAGTCTTCCGGATGGGTCAGGGCCCACGGTCGCAGGTGCTGGAACGCTTCCACCGTCCGCCCCTGGCGCCCGCGCAGGAGGCCGAGGGCGCGCACCGCCGGCGAGCGCGGCGCCAGCTTCACCGCCCGCTCGAGGTAGGCGCCGGCGCGCTCCAGCTGGCCGAGGGCGAGGGCGGCGCGCCCGGCGGCGGTGAGGACGAAGGCGTCGGCCGCCGGGTCGTCGGCCAGGGGGGCCAGCCGCTCGAGCGCCCGCGACGGCTGGCCGAGCTCGAGGTCGACCGCGCCGATCACCGCCCGGGCCGCCGGCGGCAGATCGCCGCGCTCACGCCACGGCTCGACCCGCTGCACCGCCGCCGCCAGATCGCCGGCTTCGAGGGCGGCTCGCGCTTCGCTCACCTCGTCCGCGGGCACCTGCGCCGCCGCCGTGCCGGCGGAAAGAAGCGCCAACGTAAGGACGAGTACGAGCCTGTTCATGCCGCGTCTTCCCCAACCGAGCGGCAGCCATCCTACCACCACGCGGCGGCGGCGGCCCGCGAGCTCAGAGCGGGACGGACGGTCCTCCGATTCGGATGCCCGCGTCGTCGCCGCGCCGGGGACGTCTGCGCTCCCGGCGGGCCATCAGGTTCGCGCCCGGCGTCCTTCTGCCCGGCCCCGAGGCCGCTCCGCCACCCGAAGAGGGCGGCAGCGGCTTGCATCGGGGGCTTGGGCGTCGTCGCGCCGGAGGCGGGGAGCTACCGTTTCGGGATCGAGGTCGCCGTCGAGCCCGGCGAGGCCGTCGTCGGCCTCGGTCTGCACGCCCCGCTTCTCGGCGAGACCTCCTACCTGCAGCTGCGGGCGGTGGTGCCGCCGGGCTCCTAGCGTCGCCGGCCGGCCCCGGCTCTCGGCGGCGGAGCGGCGAAGCGTGCCGGCTGGCGCGCCGGGGAGCGCCGCGGGCCGGCCACGCCCTGGAGCGGCTCTTGCTAGGCTCGGGGGGTACGACGCCGTACGAAGATCCGTCCACGCACGGGAGGTCTCGCCATGCGCCCACCATCACTGAGCCTGTTCGCCGCCGCGTTGCTGATCTGCGCCGCCCTCCCCGTCGCCGGCGAGGAGAAACCTTCCCTGGCGCCGATCGAAGAGACCATCGGCGTGGTGGTGGTGAACGTCGACGTGGTGGTGGTCGACAAGAAAGGGCGGCCGATCACCGGCCTGACGCGGGACGACTTCGAGCTCCTGGTCGACGGCCGTCCGACGCCGCTCAGCAACTTCTTCGAGGTGCGCGACCACGCCGTGGCGGGCGAGCGCCCGGCCTCCCCGGCGGCCGGCGCCACGACGCCGGAGGAGCCCGCTCACGTCGTCGTCCTGATCGACAACAACCACCTCACGCCGGCCGGCCGCGAGCGCATGCTCGAGGTGCTGCCGCGGTTCATCGAGCACGAGGTCCGGGCGGGCGCGCGGGTGATGACCGTGCTCCACGATCAGGCGCCGCAGGTGCTGCAGCCCTTCGGCGCCGATGCCCGCGCCCACGCCGAGAGTCTGCGGGCGATCGCCGATTCGACCATCGAAGGCATCGCCCGGCGCCGCGCCTGGAGCGGCTTCATCGACGACGTGCGGGCGCTGCTCGATTCCTGCGACGCGGTCACCTTCGTTCCCGACGCGCCCTGCGTCGCCTGCGCGCCGGACCTGATCAACCAGGCGCGGATCTACGCCCAGACCGCCCAGGACCAGCGCCAGCGTTCCCTCGGCGGGCTGGCGGCGGTGGCCTCCGCCCTGCGCGGCCTGCCCGGGCGCAAGGTGCTGCTCTACGTCAGCGACGGCTTCCCCCAGCGGCCGGGCATCGAGGCGCTCTACTACCTGCAGGAGCTCTGCCCGGAGAATGCGACCAACTTCCAGAACGTGCTGCGCGACCGGCCCGGCGCCGAGCAGCTGCGCTCCCTGGTCGCCCACGCCAACGCCAACCGGGTGACGATCTACTCCCTCGAGGCCCGGGGCTTGGAGGCCTTCTCCGCCGCATCGGTGGAGTACGCCAACATCCCGCGCGGCGCGACCATCGGCGGCGGGGTCGGCAATCCGTCGCCGGTGGTCGACGACGTGCTCACCGCCAACCGCCAGGGGGCGCTCTTCTACGTCGCCAACGAGACCGGCGGCCGGGCGTTGCTGAACCTCAACGATCCCGCTCCCGAGCTGATCAAGCTGGAGGCCGAGCTGGGGCATTACTACTCCCTCGGCTTCACGCCCGGCGGTCCGGCGGATCGCGACATCCACTACCTCGGCGTCCGCCTGCCGCGGCTGCGCGCCAAGGCGACGGTGCGCCATCGCCGCGTCTTTCGCCACACCTCGCGCGAGGACGAGATCGGCGAGCGCGCGCTCGGCGCCCAGTTGCTCGGGGTGGAGTCGAACGAGCTCGAAGCGCGGGTGGTGATCGGCGTGCCGGGCGCCCAGACCGGCGGCGCCTTCCGGGTGCCGGTCGACGTCTTCATCCCGCTCGAGCGGCTCTCCCTGCTGCCCGGCGACCGGCTTGAACGAGGGCGCCTGGCGGTGATCGTCGCCGCGCCGGACCGCCGGACCCACCGCACCACCCTGCGCAAACAGGAGATCGGCGTCGCCCTGCCCGACGACGCCCGGGGCTACTGCCGCCTCGGCTTCGAGCTCGAGCTCGAAGCCGGCGAGCACCTCCTCGGCCTCGGGCTGTGGGACCGCCAGGCCGACCGCACGTCGTTCTTGCGCCTGCCGGTGAGCGTCGACCCGGAGCGTGCGCTGCCGCCGGCCGGGGCGGCAGCGGGCGCCGCGTCGACGCCGGCCGGTAGGTGACCCGGGTAGTGGCCGCCTGGCGCAGCAGGCTGGGCACCGAGCCGAGCTCGAAGACCACCAAGTCGAGATCGCCGTCGCCGCTGGCGACGACGCGGTTCGCCTCGACGCGGCCCTTGGCGATCCCTTCCAGCCGCGCGGCAGCCATCCTGCCTCCGCGCGGCGGCGGCGGCCCGCGACCTCAGAGCGGGACGAACGGTCCTCCGGTTCGGACGCTCGCGCCGTCGCCGGACCGGGGGTGCCGCTCCTTGGCGGCCCTGCAGGTTCGCGCTCGGCGTCCTCCTTCCCGGCCCCGAGGCCGAGGGCGTGGAGCCCACGGCCGCCGGCGCGCCGCCCGCCCCGGCTCAGGGCGGCCGCTCCGCCACCCGAAGATGGCGGCACCGGCTTGCATCGGGGGGCTGGGAACCGCACGTCGCCGCCGGGCTGGAATGACCTTTGCTGGGGCCGTCGGTCAAACGCTGGACGCTCGTCCATACACCCGGGAGGTCATCCATGCGCCTGTACCCCATTGTGTCGATCGCCGCGGTGGCCCTGCTCGCCGAAGTCACGCCGCTGGCCGCTCAGCAGCCGCGGCCTTTCGATCCGAGCTGGCCGGCCGTCGCCATGCTGGCCGCCGGCGGCGAGGAGCCGGCGCCGCCGCCGTTGCCGATCTTCGGCGAGGCCATCGGCGTCGAGGTGATCAACCTCGACGTCTACGTCACCGACAAGTCGGGGCGCCCGGTGAGCGGTCTGTCCCGCGAGGACTTCGAGCTCCGGGTCGACGGCCGGCCGGTCGAGATCACCAA
>RFGL01000148.1 GCA_003697015.1 Acidobacteriota bacterium
CGGCCCGAGCGGCGGACGCGGCGGACGCGGCGGACGCGGCCGGCGATAGGAGCTCCCCACCGGCGGCGTCCCGCCGGTGGTGCGCCGCCCGCCGGCGCACCACCGGCTCCGCGGTCATGATGTAGGATGGGCTCTCCCGTCTCGTGCGTGAACGATGAAGGACCTGATTCTGGTTGTCGACGATGAGCCCGCGGTGCGCGAGCTGATCAAATCCCAGCTCGAGTTCCTGGGCTTCAATGCCCGCGCCACCAGCGACGCGCGGGAGGCCCTCGCCATCGTCAACGGCGACACGCCGCCCTCCTTGGCGATGCTCGACATCGAGATGCCGGGCTTTTCCGGCGTCGAGCTGCTGAAGCAGATCAAGGGCTCGAACGAGGACATCCAGGTGGTGATGGTGTCGGGTCTGCACGACCTGGGGACGGTGCGCAAGTGCCTGCGCGCCGGCGCCTACGACTACCTGGCCAAGCCCTTCGAGCTCGACGACCTGGCCAACACCGCCGAACGCGCCCTCGAGCGCCGCCGGCTGGTGCGCCAGAACCGCGAGTACCAGGAAAACCTCGAGCGCATGGTCGACGAGCAGACCGAGGAGATCCGCGAGACCCGGGACATCGCTCTCTTCACCCTCGCCAAGCTCGCCGAGTCGCGCGACAGCGACACCGGCATGCACCTCGAGCGCATCGCCGAGTACAGCCGGGTGCTGGCCGAGACCATGCGCCTCAAGGGCCATCCGGAGATCGACGCCGACTTCGTCGGCTGGATCACCACCGCCAGCCCGCTGCACGACATCGGCAAGGTGGCGATCCCCGACGCCATCCTGCGCAAACCCGGCCCCCTATCGCCCGAAGAGACGCGCATCATGCGCACCCACACCACCATCGGCGGCGACACCCTGCGCTCGGTGCTCGACAAGTACTCCAGCGAGCAGACCGTCCTGCGGATGGCGATGGAGATCGCCTACTCCCACCACGAGCGCTGGGACGGCGAGGGCTATCCCCGCGGCCTGGCGGGGGAGAACATCCCCCTGGCGGCGCGGCTGGTCGCCCTGGCCGACGCCTACGACGCCATCACCAGCCGCCGGCCCTACAAGGCCGCGGAGGAGCACCAGGAGGCGGAGCGTCGCATCGTGGTCGATCGCGAGCGCCACTTCGATCCCCAGGTGGTCGACGCCTTCGTCGCCTGCGGCGCGGAGCTCGACGCCATCCGCCGCCGCATGCAGGAACGCCAACCATCCCCGCACCACCGTCTCTCCAGCCTCGAGGGCACCCCTGCCAGCCTGACGCGCAGCGGGTGGCAGAGCACGTGATCGAGCGCGGCAGCCTGCTGGCCTACCTCGACCGGCTGCTCGAGCCCGCCGCCAGCGACGACTGGGGCCCCAACGGCCTGCAGGTCGAGGGGCGGGAGGAGATCCGTCGCCTGGTGACCGGCGTCTCCGCCTGCCAGGAGCTCTTCGACCGCGCCGCCGACTGGCGGGCGGACGCCGTCCTGGTGCACCACGGTCTCTTCTGGCACGGTCAGGCGCCGCTCGTCACCGGCGTGACGGCACGGCGGGTCAAGACCCTCCTCGCCGGCGGCATCAACCTCCTCGCCTACCACCTGCCCCTCGACCGCCACCCGGTCTACGGCAACAACGCCCTCGCCGCCCGCGGCCTCGGCCTGGTCGAGACGGCGCCCTTCGCCGAGGCCAAGGGACTGCCGGTCGGCGTCATGGGCAGCCTGCCCGCGCCCCTGCCGGCGGCCGAGCTGGTCGAGCGCTGCCGGCGCCTCTTCGACCAGCAGCCGCTGGTACTCGGCGCCGGCCCCGACCCGGTGCGCAGCATCGGCATCGTCAGCGGCGGCGCGCAACGGGAGCTCCACGCCGCCATCGACGCCGGTCTCGACGCCTTCCTCACCGGCGAGGCCAGCGAATGGGTGACCAACCTGGCGCGGGAGCACGGCATCCACTACCTGGCCTGCGGCCACCACGCCACCGAGCGCCTGGGGGTGCGAGCCCTGGGGGAGCACCTCGGCGAGCACTGCGGTCTCGAGACCCGCTTCATCGACGTCCCCAACCCGGTCTGAGGGCAGCCGGGCTGCCGGCTCCCGTCCCTCGCCGCGCTCCGGCGACCGTTCGTCCATCCTCCAGCGCCACTCGTCCACCGCCGCCGCCGGCGCCACAACCGCCCCGCGGCGACCGCCGTAGCCAACCCCTGAACGGGGCGCCGGCGCCGCCGCCGATTCCATCGTCCCGAGCGCGGGAGATCTTCATGCCCTACGCCAGCCAGCTCCGCCAGCCCTTCCACCGCGACGCCAAGGTGCTGAGCCTCGGCGCACCGCGTTTCGACCAGCTGGCCGAAGACGCCCGGCGCGACGCCGAAGAACGCCGCCGAGCACGCTACGTCTTCGGCCTCGCCGCCCTCATCCACGCCCTGGCGTTGGCCCTCGCCATCCCCAGCTTCGAGCCGCCGCAGACGGCGCCGCCGCGGGATCAGAAGGTCTACGTCATCCAGCCGGTGCGCCTCAAGCCGCCGGCGCCGCAGCAGCAGCGCGCCATCCCCAAGAAGAAGGCGAAGAAGATGCCCATCCCCGACCCCACCCCGGACGATCCGGAGCCGATCCTGGTGGAAGAGATCGAGGTACCGGTGGTGGACGACCTGGAGCCGGTCGACCTGGTGGTCAACGTGCCGGACGCGCCACCCAGCGCCGGCGCCGGCGCCGGCCCGATCGGCTCGGTGCTGCAGATCGGCGACGGGGTGTCGCCGCCGGTCAAGATCCACTCCCCGCAGCCGCTCTACACCGAGGAGGCGAGGGCGGCCCGGGTCCAGGGCATGGTCATCCTGCAAGCGATCATCGACGCGCAGGGCTCGGTGGCTGACGTCAAGCTGTTGAAGGGCCTGCCCCACGGCCTCGCCGAGTCGGCCCTCGACACCGTCCGGCGGTGGAAATTCAAGCCCGCGACGCGCGACGGCCAACCGGTGGCGGTCTACTTCAACCTCACCGTCCGCTTCTCCCTGCAGTAGCGCCCGGTCAGAGCGCCGGCACGACGCGCTCGGCGTCCCAGGCTTCGGCCGCGCTGGGGCCATGACGCCGCCGCGCAGGGCGACGCTCCTGGACTGCGATAGGATGACGTCAGGATCACCGTTTCGCCGTCGCAGGGAGATTCGCCGTGAGGCTCGATCGTACCTTCACCGAGGAGTTGATCTACGGCCGCCAGGGGCAGCAACGCTTCACCCAGGATTCGCCGGTCTTGCCCGAGGTCTGGATCCACTACGGCCTCGACCCCCTGGCGCCCCAGGACCTCCTCCTCACCCCGCACCGCCGATCGCGCGCCGGCATTCTGGCGCGCCTGCTGCGCGAGGCCCTGGCGCGCGATCGCGGCGTCGCTCCCGCCGGCCTCCTGCGCCGCGCCGAGGACGAGCCGCACCGCATCGCCTACACCCAGAACTTCGCCACCGCCACCCTCTACTTCGAAGAGCTCATCCGGGTGCTGCTGCCGCGGACCGTGTGGTGGCATCGCTACGTCTGGCGGCCGCGCGAGGGCATGGGGGGCGAGGGCGTCCGCCCGCCGCAGCTCGACCGCCTGCGTCAACCCAAGCTGCGCCGCACCCTGGCGGCGTTGATCGACGCCTTCGGCCGCGGCGAGCCCCTGCCCAGCCCCGAGGAATGCCGGCAGCGGAAGCTGCCCTACCTGGCCGACGATCTGGTGTGGTTGATCCGCATCGTCGGCGCCATCGCCTGGGTGCGCCGCCGGAGCCTGAGCGAGGAGGCGGCCGACCGGGTGCGGCTGGCGCCCCACGAGCTGCCCGCCGGCGAGATGGTCGACGCCCTGGTCGAGCTGCTGGCCAACATGCGCCCCTCCCGCGGTGCCGACGACACCGTGCTGTGGCTGGTCAACCGCAACCGCGAGCTGGAGCTGGCGGTGCGCCGCTCGCGCCTGGCGATCAAGGCCGACGCCGCCACCAAGCTCTTCAACATCGACACCAGCCGCCTGTCGTGGGCGATCGTCGACAGCGGCATCGACGCCCGTCATCCGGCCTTCTGCTCCGCCGGCGACGGCCCGCCCCTCGAGCGCACGCGGGTGGCGAAGACCTACGACTTCACCCGCCTGCGCGCGCTCCTCGACCCCGACAACCTGAGCCCCGGCAACGCCGAGCTGCCGCCTTCCCTGCGCCGGCTCCTGGCGCGCGACGACGCCCGGGCCAAGAAGCTCAAGACCGACCTCAAGGACCTCAAGAACCTGCTCCAACGCGGCCGCGAGCTCGACTGGCAGGTGCTGGCGCCGCTGCTCGAGATCCCCCACCGGGAGGAGGACTACGAAGCGCCGGTCGACGAGCACGGCACCCACGTCGCCGGCATCCTCGGCGGCAGCTGGGAGGAGCAGGATCTCTACGGCATCTGCCCCGAGATCAAGCTCTACGACCTGCGCGTCCTCGGCCCGGAGGGCGGCGACGAATTCAGCGTCCTCGCCGCCCTGCAGCTGATCCAGCACCTGAACGGCCAGATGGACTACCTGGTGATCCACGGCGCCAACCTGAGCCTCTCCCTGCGCCACGACGTCGCCAATTACGCCTGCGGCCGCACCCCGGTGTGCGAGGAATGCGAGCGCCTGGTGGCCTCCGGGGTGGTGGTGGTGGCGGCGGCGGGCAACGTCGGCTATCTCAAGTACAAGATCGCCGGCAACAAGATCGTCCCCGGCTACCAGAGCACCTCGATCACCGATCCGGGCAACGCCGACAGCGTGATCACCGTCGGCGCCACCCACCGCTACCGGCCCCACACCTACGGCGTCAGCTACTTCTCCAGCCGCGGCCCCACCGGCGACGGCCGCATCAAGCCCGACCTGGTCGCCCCGGGGGAAAAAGTCACCGCCCCGACCCCGGGGGAGGACTACGCGCGCAAAGACGGCACCAGCATGGCCGCCCCCCACGTCTCCGGCGCCGCCGCCATCCTCATGGCGCGCTACAAAGAGCTCGTCGGCCAACCCCAACGCATCAAAGACGTCCTCTGCACCACCGCCACCGACCTCGGCCGCGAGCGCTATTTCCAAGGCGCCGGAATGCTCGACGTCCTGCGCGCGTTGCAATCGGTATAGACCCGGGACCGTAGAATCGAACGATGGACGCGATCCGCGACGTTCCGCTGGCCGAGGTCGATTTCTTGCCGCTTCAGGTGGTCGACGACCTGGCGTTGCTGGAGATTCGGACCTTGCGCCAGCTCGGGGCGCGGATGCGGGCGGAGTCGGAGGCCCTGCGGGAGTACCTGGAGCTCGACGGGGCCACCTGGGAGGCGATCCGCTCCCAGACCTCGTCGCTTCTCGCCGAGTGCTTCCCGGACGACGGCCTGCAGCGGAGCTTCCCATCGGTCAACCGGCGAGGGGTCGCCGTCCACCGCCTCGGCGAGCGCCGCCGGCCGCGCTTCCGCGGCGACGATTGAGCCCGCCGGCAGATCCGGAGGATCGTCATGTTCTTCACCCTCGAAGCCCTGCGCGCCAAGAAAGGCGACGCGCTCCTGCTCCACGTCGGACCGGCGGACGACCGCAAGCTGATCGTCATCGACGGCGGCCCCTCCGGGGTCTACCGCCGCAGCCTCAAGCCGCGCCTCGACGCCCTGCGCGCGGCGCGGGCGCCGGGGGGCAAGCTGGCGATCGACCTGATGATGATCAGCCACATCGACGACGACCACATCAAAGGCATCCTCGATCTGACCAACAAACTGATCGAGCTCGACGACGACCAGGAGCCCCAGCCCTACGGCGTCGGCGAGCTGTGGCACAACAGCTTCGACGACGTGGTCGGCAACGGCAGCGACGAGCTGGTCAAGGCGGCGGAGGCGACGGTCGGCTCGGCCAGCCTGGCGAGCGCCTCGACCACCGGCATCGTGCCGGGGGAGGCGATGAGCCTCGACGGGGCGCTGGTGCTGGCCAGCGTCAAGCAAGGGCGGCAGTTGCGCAACAATGCGGCGCGCCTCGGCATCGAGGTCAATCCGCCGGCCGACGGCAAGGTGCTGGTCGCCGACGGCGACCGCAGCCGCATCGCGGCACCGGCGGGGGCGACGGGCGTCGAATTCCTCATCCTCGGGCCGAGCAAGGAGCGCGTCGAGAAGCTGCAGGCCGACTGGGACAAGAAGCTGCCCGGGATCCTGGCCAAGGAGCAGCAGGCCCAGGCCGAGGCGGCGGCCTACGTCGACCGCTCGGTCTACAACCTCGCCAGCCTGGTGGTCCTGGCTACGGCCGGCGGCAAGACCATGCTCCTGACCGGCGACGCCCGCGGCGACGACGTCCTCGCCGGCGCCCGCGCCGCCGGCCTGCTCGACGACGGCCCGCTCCACCTCGACGTCTTGAAGCTCCCCCACCACGGCAGCAGCAACAACGTCGAGCTCGACTTCTTCCAATCCTTCACCGCCGACCACTACGTGATCTCCGGCAACGGCGAGCACGGCAACCCCAACGTCGAGACCTTCGAGCTGCTCTTCGACTCGCGGCGCGGCGACGACCGTCCCTTCACCATCCACCTGACCTACAAGCCCGAGGACTTCAAGCCCCATCGCGGCCACCCCTATCCCCTGGCCGAGCTGCAGGCGGTGCTGGCACGGGAGACCGCCGCCGGCACCCCCTACGAGCTGCGCACCCCGGCCGACGACGCGGTGTCGCTCCACGTCGACCTGCTCGACCCCTACGACGACCGCTAGAGGCCCCGTCCCCCAGGGACGTACCAAGGTAGCCCGGGAATTCATTCCCGGGCTCGCCGCACGGGGATAAGAAACGGGTAACCGCTTACCCGCCCGGGTAAGAACGTACCCAGGCCCGCTCTCTCCGCGATCGTCGCCGGGCCTGCCGGATCTCGGGCAAGCTCTTGACGACAAAGTACTTATCGCCGAAGCTGCCGGCGTACGGCCGGGTGGTACGAGTATTGCGGCGTGACGATGCGTCTATACGCACCCGGCCGCCGGCCGGGAATCCTGAAACCGTCCGTGGGAGGACCGACTCATGCGTCAAGACCGTATCCGCATCCTGGCCGCAATCCTGATCCTGGGCGCCGCCGTCGCCGTGCCGGCCCTGGCCCAGGTCGAGCTCGCGGCGCCGTCCAACACGATCCCGGAAGGCCAGATCGTCGCCGAGCCGCCGGCCGAGATCGACCCGGCGGCCATCTGGCAGACGTCGCGCTTCTGTACCCTCTTCGGCCCGGCGGAGGTGCAAGGCTTCCGCGTGCAATGCACCAATGCGACCTTTCTCGACTTCGCCATCGCCGACGGCTTCATCCCCGGCGATCATTGGTCGCTCAAGGGGAAGAATTGGGACAGCGCTCCCAACACCTCGGTGACCACCTCGCCCGGCCCGGTGCCCATCTTCGGCCTGCGCAGCCGGGTCTACAACTACGGCGGCACGCCGACCAACCCGCGGAACCTCGACGCCTACCTGCAGTGCACCTACCTGCACGGCGTCGACGTCTTCCCGGCGTCGTCATTCGTCAGCCTGTCGAGCGACGGCACCTGCACCGTCACCGCCGACCCCATCCGCTCGCGCATCGATCGCATGCCCTGAGAACGCCCCTCGCCCGCTGACGGCCCGGCCCGCCAGGTCCCACGCCCCTGGCGGGCCGGGCCCGCCGGCAGCTCAGGTCTCTTACTTCGTCAGCGGGCACGTCGCCCTCGCCATGGCGAGACCGTCGACGCTGCCTTTGAGTTTGAAGTGCAGCTCGGCCGTCTGCTTATCGGCGAGGCTGCCTTCTCCGGCGCTGACCTTCACCTTGTAGGTCAGCGGATCCCCGTCGACCCAGCCGGCGCCCACGGGCTGGACCTCGAAGGTGACGCCCTCGGGCGCCTTCTTCACCTCGACCTCGGGCTCGGCGGCGGCGCGGGAGAAGGCCGGGAAGCCCTCCTTGACCTTGAGCGGGAAGGTGAAGGTGACTTCGTCGCCGACCTTGACGGCTTCCTTGTCGTCGCAGCTCACCCGCACCTTGGCATCTTCCGGCTTGGCATAGAAGACGGCGGTCGCGTCGCCGGTGGTGGCGGCGATCTCCGGCCGCGGGCTCGACGGCCGCAGGTAGACCGCCAGCGCCGCCTCCATCGCCGCGCCGCTCGCCGGCTTCTTCTTCGCATCGCCGCCGCAGAGCTTCGCCACCTCGAAGGTGGCGCTGAAGCTCCGCACGTCCCCCTGCTTCACCGGCACGCTGGCGTAGGTCCAGCCGCAGCCGACGGCGGCGCTCTTGAGCCCGAGCTCGATCCTGGCGTGGCCGGCGGGCAGCCGGCCCTTGACCAGGTTGAGCGTGACCTTCACTTTGTCGCCGCTCGCCACCAGCCGCGGCCCGGCGAAGGCGACGTCCAGCTTCACCCCCTGGGGCGGATGGACGGTGACCTCGCTCACCAGCACCACGCCGTCGCTGGTCCACAGCCGCACCGGCACGCCGTCGCGCGCCGTGCCGTCGACGTTGACCGGCTCCTTGACCGGATCGAAGGTGGCCACCACCCCGGCCATGTTGGGCAGGATCTCGACCCGGTCGCTGAGCTGGTTGCCGAGGGTGACCCGGGTGCTGCGCCACAGGTTCTCCCCCATCACCAGGAAGCGCGCCGCTTGGCCCTGGCGCACCTCGCGCGCGTCGTAGTGGTAGACCACCGGCTCGCGGCGGGTGGCGATGGCGTCGGTCACCGCACCGAGATCGCGCGGCAGCTGCACGAGGTACTCTTTCTCCTCAAAGGCCAGGGCCTCGCCCTTCTTGGGCTGCCACCTGGCCTTCACCGTCACCCGCGCTCGATCCCACCAGCCGGGAACCACCAGGGAGCCAGCGAGGGCGTTCTGGATCGGCACGTGGGCATAGCCCTCCTCGACGTCGGTCCAGCGGCTGATGAAGGGGATGCCCTTCCTGTCCTTGTCGATCTTGAATTTGGGCCCGATCAGCCACCCCAGCTGGGCGACGTCTTGCAGGTCGCCGTTCGGTCCGCCGTTGTTGCCGTCGCTCCGGGTGAAGCCGACCACCAGGGGTTGGCGGCTGATGGCGTTCATCAGCACCTGGCTCTGGCGGATGATCGACAGGGCCCCCTTCGCCCCCACCCCGCCCTTGAGCAGGCTCAGGGCGGCGGTCAGCTCCGAAGCGCGGCGATTCGACGCCACGTCGGAGAGGCGCTGCACCGACTCTTTGGGGGTGGCGGCGTAGGCGTAGACCGAGTGCAGCTCCTCGATTGTCGCCTTGAACTTGGTCTTGCCGGCGCAGCATTCCTTGACCTCGATGAAATACGGCTGCGTGACGGAAACCTCTTCGATCTTGGCGTACGTATCCAGGCCCCACTCGATCCACTCGCCGCGGATGTGGGAGAGGAGCATCAGGTCGAGGGCTTGGCGGCGATGGCGCAGCTCGGTCTCATGATCGCCTTTGGCGCAGTCCTTGGCCACCAAGCCGACGATCGCCGCGAGCAGGGCGTCCAAGTCCTTGACCCCGTCCGGGCTCAGGCTGTCGAGTGCGAGGTCAAGAGCCTGTGCGCAGAGCTGCTCGGCGTCCTCACGGTTGT
This sequence comes from Acidobacteriota bacterium, assembly GCA_003697015.1. Classification (GTDB taxonomy): domain Bacteria; phylum Acidobacteriota; class Thermoanaerobaculia; order Multivoradales; family J023; genus J023. Next base: position 9,478 of record RFGL01000148.1, read on the forward strand.
CGGATGGATCATGATCGAAGAGATTGCCGAGAAGAGAAAGGGCATCGCGCCCGGGCGCTACGCAGCGCTGCCACTCCTTATAAAGATCATCCACTGAAATCGTAAGGTCGGCGAAGCAATCGTTCTTCGCCGAGCACTTGAAGAAGTGACGGATGATCCCGAGGCGGGCGGCGGGCTCGAGGGCGCAGCGCTCGATCGGATTCTTCTCGCAGCCCTGAGAGCGCGCCCGGCGGCCGAGGAAGAGCTCGTTCAGCCCGCGCTGGACGTAGCGCCGCCAGTCGTCGTAGAGCTGGTCGTAGAAGTCGCCGTCGAGCTCCGGCGGCTCGACCTCGAGCTCGACCACCGCCCAGGCATCTACGTTTTTGCGCGGCAGGACGGTGGCGTCGACGTTGAAGCGGTAGAAGGTGTGGCCGCGGACGTCGTGACGGTCGTCGAGCTGGTTCTCGAAGATCTCGTTGCGGATCTCCTCCCGGTAGGCCAGGCGGTCGCGCAGGCGGTCGACCGGCGACGCCTTGGCGGCGGTCTCGTGGGGCTCGGGCTGGGCCAGGGACTTGGCGAATTCGTCGTCCGTCAGACGCTTGAGGAGGGCCTCGAAGGCGGCGTTCGACGGATCCTGGAGAAGGTCCGCCGGCTGCGACGGCGGGCCGCCGTTCGCCTCGTTGGCGGCTGGGGCCGTGGTGTCGTCCCCGCCCTCGCCCTCCGCACCTCCTCCACCGTCGCCGCCGGCGTCCGCCGTCTTGGCGCCGTTCGACGCACCGTTGCCGTTGCGGAAATCGCGCAGCTCCTTGAGCTTGCCGAGCACCGCCAGGCGGTGCTCGAGGCGGGCGAGCTGCTCCTCGCGCTCCAGGCCGGCGAGGAAGGCCTGGCTCTGAGCGTCGTAGACCGCTCCCTGATTGGGATCGAGCGACACCGCGAGCTGGCCGACCAGGCCCGCCAGGCTGCGGGTGTCGATCTGGCCCTGAAAGTCGAAGGGCACCTCGTCGGATTTGTCCAGCTCGGCCATCAGCCAGCGCTCCTGCCTGAGCCGATCGTTGACCAGCCGCTCGCGGGTGACGATCTCCGGGCTGCCGACGAAAATCTCGCCGTACTTCTTGCTCGCTTTCTCCGGATTGAGCTGCTGCTCGGCGCCGGCGGCGCCGGCCAGGAGCGTGGCGGCGAGGAGGAGGATCAGGAGCTCCTTCAGGAGCGGTTGCGGTCGTGGGTTCTGCATCGTGGCCTCCGGCTGGCGATCGGTTGCGGCTTCGCCGCCGCCGCCCGGCGGCGGCGTGGGAGGGCGAAGCTTCAGAGCTTGAGACGGACGCGATCAGCGATTTTCCCGTCGCTCTACCTCAACCAGCTGCCGGAGGGAGGCGATCGCGGACAAGAAAGTCGCCCCTGCCCCTCACCCCGGCTCGACGCGGCGCAGCAGAATCGAGAGCCAGGGGCGGGCGTCGATCGCCGGGTCGGGGCGGAAGCGGTGGTTGGAGCGGATCTCGAGGGTGGCGAAGGGGCCGTCGCCGGCGGGGACGGCGACCTCGCAGGGATAGGCGCCGGGGCGCGGGATCGGCAGCCGGGCGAGGCGCCGGCCGGCGTGGCGGAGGGTGACGGCGAAACCGCCGGCGGGCGCGTCCACCGCCTCGAAGAGGAGCCGCGCCCGCCGCCAGCGCCGCGGCACCACGGCGTAGGCACGGCGCGTCAGCCAGCCGTCGGCATAGACCGGGCCGCGGCGCGCCAGGCGGCCCATCCAGCCCTCCACCACCCGGCACAGGGGGTGGGCGAAGGGGGCGGGCAGGCGGGCGCGGAGGTCGCGGTGCAGGGTGTCGAGGGCGTAGAGCTTGACCCCCGGAGTCCAGAAGCGACCGCTCCAGCGCCGCGCCAGGCGGCCGAGCTCGCCGATCCGCCGCCAGCCGCCGGTGGCGGTCTTGGTGGCGCCGTAGACCCGGCTCTGCGCGAGGACGTCGTCCACCGCCAGCACCTCCGCCCGCGCCGCCAGCTCGAGCCACAGGTTCCAGTCCATCGCCCAGTTGAGCCCCGCGTCGAGATAGCCGATTTCCTCCACCAGCCGGCGGCGGAAGAAGGTCGCCGGCTGCAGCACGTAGTCGAGCATGTGGATCAGCCGCCAGAGGGAGAAGGGCTCCCACTCGGCGAAGGGGCCGATCGTCCGGCCGTCCTGGTCGACGATCTCGCCGCGGCCGTAGACCAACCCGACCTCGGGGTGGGCCTCGAGGTGGGCCACCGCCTTCGACACCGCGCCGGGGAGGTAGACGTCGTCCGCATTGAGCCAGGCGACGACGTCGCCGCGGGCGCGCCGCAACCCCTTGTTGATGGCGTCGGACTGGCCGCGGTCCTTCCCGCTCAGCCAGCGCAGGCGGGGATCGCGCGCCGCGTACTCGCGCAGCACTTCCAGAGTACCGTCGCGCGAGCCGCCGTCGATCACCCACAGCTCGAGGTGGGGGTAATCCTGCCCCAGGACGCTGTCGAGCGCCCGGGGCAGAAAGGGCCCCTGATCGAGGGACGGCGTCACCACCGTCACCCACGGCCTGCCGCTCATCGCGTCCTCCGCCTTCGCCGACGACCCACGTCGTGATCCCGAGGCCCGATTCCCTGCTTTGCTCCGCTTGCCACACGGTCAGAGGCCGGAAGAATACGGCGTAGCGGATAGGGTGAACGGCTGATCTTGGTACGGCTGGAGGGACTCGAACCCCCGACCTAGGGTTTAGGAAACCCCCGCTCTATCCAGCTGAGCTACAGCCGCACGGGATGAGATTGTACCAGCAGCGGTCAATAGCGGATCAGGGACTGCACGTCGTAGCCGGCGAGTCGCTTGCGGCCTTCGAGGAAGGTGAGCTCGACGACGAAGCCGAGGCCGGCGACGTCGGCGCCGCAGGCGCGGACGAGCTCGGCGGTGGCGCGGGCGGTGCCGCCGGTGGCGACCAGGTCGTCGACGATCAGCACCCGCTCGCCCTCGGCGACGGCGTCGCGGTGCATCTCCAGGCGATCGCTGCCGTACTCCAGCTCGTAGCTCTGGGAGACGGTCTGGGCCGGCAGCTTGCCGGGCTTGCGCACCGGCACGAAGCCGACGCCGAGCTGGTAGGCGAGCTGCAGGCCGAAGAGAAAGCCGCGCGACTCGATGCCCACCACCTTGTCGATCTCGTGGCCGGCGAAGAGGCCGGCGAAGCGATCGAGGGCCAGACGCAGGGCCTGGGGATTCTTCAGCAGGGTGGTGATGTCGTAGAAGAGGATGCCCGGCTTGGGGAAGTCGGGGATTTCGCGGATGTGCCGTTTGAGGTCGTCCATGGTCGTTCAAGCGGTCGGACGGATGGTGAAGTCGGTCCACGGCCCGGGCTCGATCGCCTCTTCGTCGATGCCGTCGACCCGCGCCGCGGGGGGGCCCTGTCGCAGGGCCTCGCGGAAGGCGTCGAGCACCGCCGGAGAGCCGGCCGCCGCGGCTTCGACGCTGCCGTCGCGCCGGTTGCGCACCCAGCCGGTGACGCCCAGTCGCTCGGCGGTGCGGCGGGTGAACCAGCGGAAGGCGACGCCCTGGACCCGCCCGCGGATGGTATAACGCCGCGCCGCCAGCGCGCTGCCGTCAGTCATCCCCCACCTCCACCGCCTGGCGGGCGACGCTGCCGGCGCGCCGCGCGATGAGGTAGTAGCCCACCGCCAGCAGGACGAGAAAGGCGATGGTCAGGAGCCCCAGGTAGTCGTCGATGAAGCTCTTGATCGGCTCGCCGAAGGCATAGATCAACGCCGCCACGGCGAAGAATCGCAGGCTGCGGGCGACGAGGGAGGCGAGAAGGAAGGTCTTGAAGTCGATGGCGAAGGCGCCGCCGGAGATGGTGAAGAGCTTGTAGGGCAAGGGGGTGAGGCCGCCGGCCCCGGTCGCCCAGGCGTTGTAGCGATCGTAGTAGGAAGCCACCGCCTGCACGTGGGCGGGCTTGAACAGGCGCCGCAGCAGGGGCCGGCCGCCGACGTAGCCCAGGCCGTAGCCGAAGGCGCCGCCGAGCACCGAGCCGGCGGTGCACAGGAGGGCGAAGTAGAAGGAGCGCTGCGGGTCGCCCAGGCAGAGAGCGATGAGCAGCACGTCCGGCGGCACCGGGAAGACGCTGCTCTCGGCGAAGGCGATGGCGAAGAGGGCCCAGTCGCCGTAGGGGGTGCGGGCGAAGCTCTCCACCCAGGCCAGCAGATCATGCAGCAGCTGATGCAGATAGTCCATGACGTCGAAGCTCGCCTCCCATGGTAGCGGCGCGGCGCCTCGCGGTCGAGAGGCGCTAGCGCTCGGCGACGGCGTCCTCCGGGCGGTAGCCGTGGCGGCCGACCAGGGGCACGAAGACCACCGACTCCCCCACCTCGCGTTCGACCTCCTCCCCCCGCTTGACGTAACGCACCAGGTGCTGGCGGCGGCGGTCACCCTCGGGCACCACCAACACCCCGCCGTCGCGCAGCTGCTCGACCAGCGGCGGCGGCACCCGGCCGGCGGCGGCGGCGGTGACCAGGATGCGGTCGAAGGGCGCCACCTCGCTCCAGCCGACGGTGCCGTCGAAGACCTGGATCTTGACGTTGGTCAACCCCAGCTCGCGGATGCGGGCGATGGCCTGACGGGCCAGGTCGCCGATGCGCTCCATGGAGAAGACGAAGCGGGCCAGGCGGGCGAGGATGGCGGTCTGGTAGCCCGAGCCGGTACCGATCTCGAGCACTTTGTGCTCCGGTCCCAGGTCGAGCAGCTCGGTCATCCGCGCCACTACCCAGGGCTGGGAGATGGTCTGCTGATGGCCGATCGGCAGGGCGTAGTCGCCGTAGGCCTGACTCAAGAGGTAGGAGCCGCTGACGAAACGGTGCCGCGGCACGGCGCCGATCGCCGCCAGCACCCGCTCGTCGCGGATGCCGCCGGCGCGCAGGCTCTGCACCAGGCGGGCGCGGGCGAAGTCGTAGTCGCGGCTCATCACTCGGCGGCAGCCGGGCTGGGGGCGAGGCGGCCGGCGAGATGCCGGTAGCGCTCGAGCCCGGCGTAGTCGGTGAGGTCGAGGTGGAGAGGGGTGATGGAGACGTACCCCTGGCTCAAGGCCGCCTGGTCGGTGCCCGGTTCCTCCTCCCACTCCGGCTCGCCGCCGATCCAGTAGTAGGTACGGCCGCGGGGATCGGTCTTGGCGACCACGGTCTGGCGATAGTAGCGGCGGGCGAGCTTGCCCAGTCGCACGCCGCGGTAGGGGCCGGCGGGGAAGTTGACGTTCAGATGCAGGTCGGATGGCAGGCCGTCGTCGATCAGGGTTGCCAGCAGCCGGCGGGCGAAGTCGGCGGCGCGCTCGAACGAACAACCCTCCGCCACTTCCTGGCTGAAGGCGATCGCCGGGAGCTTCTGCAACCGGGCCTCGAAGGTGGCGCTGACGGTGCCGGAGTAGGTGACGTCGTTGCCCAGATTGAGACCGACGTTGATGCCCGAGGCGACGACGTCCGGGGGCTCTTCCTTGAGCAGGCCCTGCACCGCGAGGTTGACGCAATCGGTGGGGGTGCCGTCGACCGCGTACCAGTGCTCGCGCACCTGCCGGATGCGCAGCGGCCGGTGCAGGGTGAGGGAGTGGCCGCTGGCCGACTGCTCGCGGTCGGGAGCGACGACCACCACCCGGCCGAGCTCCCCCAGGGCCTCGGCGAGGAGCTTGAGGCCCTCGGAGAAGATGCCGTCGTCGTTGGTCACCAGGACGTTCACGCGCCGCTCCCTTCTTCGTTCGCCTCGCCCAGGTAGCGGCCGACGATCGGCGCCAGGCGACGGCGGGTGGCTGCGGGCACGGCGGCCGGATCGGTGATCAGGGCGTAGCGCAAGGCGTCGCGGCAGGCGCAGTCGCCGGCCTCCCCCGCCGCCAGCGCCGCCACCGCCCGGCGGACGATCGCCTGCCCCATGGCGGCGTTCTGGCGCAGCACCTCGAGCACCGCGTGGACCTCGACGTCGTCCTCCTCCTGATGCCAGCAGTCGTAGTCGGTGACCATCGCCAGGGTGCCGTAGCAGATCTCCGCCTCGCGCGCCAGCTTGGCCTCCTGCAGGTTGGTCATGCCGATGACGTCGACGCCCCAGGCCCGGTAGACGTGGGATTCGGCGCGGGTGGAGAATTGCGGCCCCTCCATGCACAGGTAGGTGCCGCCGCGGTGCACCGTCGCTCCCGCCGATTCCGCCGCCGCCGCCAGCAGATCGAGCAAGGCCGGGCACACCGGATCGGCGAGGGAGACGTGGGCGACCAGGCCGTCGCCGAAGAAGGTGTCCGGCCGGTGGCGGGTGCGGTCGAAGAACTGGTCCGGGATCACCACGTCGGTCGGTGCGTAGCGCCGTCGCATCGAGCCCACCGCCGACACCGACAGGATGCGCTCGACCCCCAGGAGCTTGAAGCCGAAGAGGTTGGCGCGGAAGTTGAGCTCGGACGGCATCAGCCGGTGACCGCGCCCGTGGCGGGCGAGAAAGGCCACCCGCACGCCCTCGAGCTCGCCGAGCACGTAGGCGTCGCTCGGCGCTCCGAACGGCGTCTCGAGCCGCTGCTCGTCGCGTACTTGAAGCCCCTCCATGGCGTAGAGCCCGCTGCCGCCGATGACCCCGATCGTCGCTTCGCTCATCTCGTCGCGTCTCCTCTGCAGCCGTTCGACCGCGGGGCGAGACTATACCGGAACCGCCGCCGCGTCGGCGACCCCGGCCGGCGAAGACCCCGGCACCTGCGAAGACCCCGGCACCTGCCACCTGCGAAGACCCCGGCACCTTTCAGCCGGCCCGATCCGTCGCCGCTCGTCTTCCGGCAACTCCCTGACGTCAAACCACTTGTGAAGTCCCTGGCACCTTTCCAGGCACCGCACCTTTCCAGGCACCTTGACGGGCACCTTGACGGGCGCGCAGAAAAGCCACAAAAATGCGTCTATGCGCACTACCATCGATCTTCCGGACGAGCGCTTCCGCCAGGCCAAGGTCCGCACCGCGTCTCCTCCGGCGTCTTCGGTCCCCGCCTGTGGACCGACGCCTACCTCGCCGCCCTCGCCGCCGGCTGCCGACGCGTTTCCTTCGACGACGACTTCGCCCGCTTCCCCCACCTCAGCCTCCTGCGCCTGAGGACCCGAGAACAAGCCTGCAAGCACCTCTCAACCTGCTGGCATCAATGAACTTGCGAAGATCCTGGCACCTTTCCCCCCTGCGCGAGCTCCGGGTGGTCGGCCGCGGGCTGTGGCGCCGCCGGGGGTTGGCGACGATGATCGTCCTCCCCCTGGCCCTCGGCATCGGCGCCACGGTGGCGATCTACACCGCGGTTCAAGACGTGCTCTTGGCGCCGCTCGACTTCCCCCGGCCGGAGCGGCTGGTGAGCGTGCGTCACTCGAGCCCCGAGGGTGACGGCACCCTTCGTCTCTCCCCTGCCAACTATCTCGATCTCGAATCCTGGGACGGCGGCGCTTTCGACGGGGTGGCGGCCTACCAGGCGGTCGACGCCACCCTCCTCGGGCAGGGGGATCCGATCACCCTCAACGCGGTACGGGTGACGCCGTCCTTCTTTCGGGTGATGGCCATCCCGCCGGCCCTCGGCCGCCCCTTCGACGACGCCATGGCCCGGGTGCCCGTGCCCGCCGAGACCATCCTCGACCACGGCGCCTACGTCATCCTCGGTCACGGCGTGTGGCAGAAGTACTTCGGCGGCCGCGCGTCGGTGGTGGGCGAGACGGTGACCATCGACGACCGCCGGCTGCAGGTGGTGGGGGTGATGCCCGAGGGATTCCGCTTTCCCGCCCAGGCCGAGATCTATCTCCCCCTCGGCTTCGGCGAGATCGCGCTCGAGGATCGCGGCGGTTACTACCTCGAGACCGTGGCCCGGCTGGCGGACGGAGTGACCATGGATCAAGCGCAGCGGAACGCCGATCTCCTGGCCACCCGCCTGCAGGAGGCGGCGCCACGGATCAACGGCGACCTCGGACTCTCCCTGATTCCCCTGCGCGACTTCTTGGTCGACGATCTCGAGCTCGGGCTATGGCTGCTCTTCGCCACCAGCGCCCTGATCCTTCTCCTGGTGGCGGCCAACTCCGCCCAGCTCTTCCTCGCCCACGGTCTCGAGCGCCAGCGCGACGTCGCCGTGCGTCTGGCCCTGGGCGCCCACCACCGCGACGTGGTCAAGCGCTTCCTGCTCGAGAGCACCGCCCTGGCCTTCGCCTCCACCCTCCTCGGTCTGGTCCTCGCCGATTTGGGTCTCGACCTGCTGGTGGCCCTGGCGCCGGCGGAGCTCTTCGCCGACCGCGCCGTGGGGCTCGACCTCGGCAGCCTGACCTTCGCCCTGGTGGTGGGTCTCTCGACCGGCGTGCTGGTGGGGCTGGCGCCGGCCCTCTACCTCTCCCGGATCCGCTCCCTGCCCGAACGGCTGGCGGAGGGCGGCCGCTCCCTCAGCCTCGGCCGCGGCCAGAAGCTGCTCCAGGACGGCATGGTGGTCGCTCAGCTGAGCTTGGCGGTGGTGCTGGTCCACGTCACCTATCTGATGGTGATGAGCTACCACGAGCTGCGCTCGGTGCCCCTGGGCTTCGACCCCGAGGGGGTGGTGACGGTCGACGTCACCCTCCCCTGGGAGCGCTACGAGGACGAGGACTCGATGCGCTTCTTCGTCGAGCGGGTGGCGGCGGAGCTGGCCGCCGTGCCGGGGGTGAGCGCCGCCGGCGTCGGCCTGCGCCTGCCGGTGATCGACAGCGGGGGCGGGATCTGGATCCAGGTCGATCCGAACCGTCCGGACGAAATCCACGCCGTGACCTTCAACGCGGTCGATCCGGGGTTTCTGCGCACCCTCGAGGTCGCCCTCTTGCGCGGCCGCGGGCTGGAGCCGACCGATCGCGCCGGCGCCCCGCCGGTGGCGGTGATCAGCCGCGCCCTGGCGCAGCGATTCTTTCCCGGCCGGGACGCCCTGGGCGAGACCCTCGTCCTGACCCCATGGCCGGAACGGCGCTTCGAGGTGGTCGGCATCGTCGAGGACGTGCCCCAGGGCGGCCTCAAGCATGAGCCCTCGCCCGCGGTCTACGTACCCTACGCCCAGACCCCGATGGACCGCCTGCGGCTGGTGGCCAAGGTCGGCGGCGATCCACGGCTGGCCTTTCCGGCCCTGCGCGCCGCGGTCTGGTCGGTCGACCCGAGCCTCGGCATCCGCCGGGTGGCCACCGTCGACTCCCTGCTCGAGACGGTCCTCCTCCCCGACCGCTTCTCCACCACCTTGCTCGGCATCTACGGTCTGTTCGGCGCCATCCTGGCGGCCTCGGGCATCTTCGGGGTGATGGCCTTCTTCGCCGAGAGCCGGCGGGTCGAAATCGGCCTCCGTCTCGCCCTCGGCGGCACGCCGCGGGATCTGATCGCCTGGGTGGTCAGCCGCGCCGCCGGCCGCGCGGTCCTCGGCCTCGGCCTCGGGGTGGCCGGCGCCCTGGCCCTGGGCATCGCCATCGCCGACCGGCTCTTCCGCGTCGAGCCCTGGAGCCCCCTGCCCCTGGCCCTGAGCCTCCTCTCCCTGCTCTCGATCGTCAGCCTGGCGCACTTTCTGCCCGCCCGCCGGATCGTTCGTCACGAACCGGCCTCGGTGCTGCACCGGGCCTGATCTAGTTCTAGTGCCCGGCGCGCTCTCCGATCGCGTCGCGCACGGCGAGGGCGGTCTCCAGGGCGCGGCGGCCCATGGTGCCGTCGACGATCTGGGCCGGCTCGCCGCGGCAGGCGGCGACGAAGGCTTCGAGCTCGGCGCGCAGGGGCTCGCAGCGGTGGACGGTGAGCTGCTGCGGCACGATCAGGCGCTGGCGGCCGACCTCGCGCAGGCCGAAGCCCTTGATCGCCTGCTGGCGGTAGTCGAGGGAGAGGTAGCGGCGCTCCTGGTAGACCCGCAGCTTGCGGACGGTCTCGGCGGCGACCCGCGAGGCGGAGAGGTTGGCCACCGCGCCGCTGGCGAGGGCGATGCGGGCGCTGACCATGTCGACCTTGTCGGACATCACCTCGATGCCGCTGGCGCGGATTTCGGCGATCGGGCTGGGGTCGAGGGCGTGGAGGATCTGCAGGTCGTGGATCATCAGATCGAGGATGACGTCGACGTCGAGGCTGCGCGGGGTGAAGGGGGAGAGGCGCTGCACCTCGAGGTAGCGCACCGCGCCGCCGAGGGCGACGAGGGCCTGCACCGCCGGGTTGAAGAACTCGACGTGACCGACCGCCAGCACGCGATCGCCGGCCGCCGCCAGCAGCTCGTCGGCCTCGTCGAGGCTGCTCGCCATCGGCTTCTCGACCAGCAGGTGGCAGCCGGCGGCGAGCAACTCGGCGCCGAGGCGGGCATGGCCGTAGGTCGGCACCGCCAGCACCACCGCCTCGATCTCGGCGGCCAGCCCTTCGACGCTGGCGAAGCTCTCGGTGCCGTGCTCGGCGGCGAGGGCGGCGGCCACCTCCGGCCGCTGGTCGTAGAGGCCGACCAGATCCACCTCGGGCAGGGCGGCGAGGATGCGGACGTGGTTGCTGCCCATGGCGCCGGTGCCGACGACGCCGACCCGCAGGCGGCGGCGGCCGCTCACGGCACCCCCCGGCCGCCCTTCTTGCCCCCCGGCGGCTCGCGGATGACGCCCCGCTGTGAGCTCGATACGAAGTCGATCAAGAGCCCGACGTGGGGATCGTCCGCCAGCTCCTGGCGCAGCTGGGCCAAGGCCTTGTCCAGCGGCTGGCGCGAGCGCACCAGGATGCGGTAGGCCTGCTCCAGGGCGCGCAGGCTGGCGGCCGTAAAGCCGCGCCGCTCGAGGCCGATGCGGTTGATGCCGTAGCAGGCCGGCTTGATGCCGACGGTCTTGACGAAGGGCAGGGCGTCGCGGGTCAGCACCGAGTAGCCGCCGGTGTAGGCGTGAGCGCCGACGCGACAGAACTGGTGCACCGAGGTGAAGGCGCCGATCACCGCCCAGTCGCCGACCTCGATGTGACCGCCCAGGGTGGCGTTGTTGACGAAGACCGTATGGCTGCCGACGTGGCAGTCGTGGGCGATGTGGCTGTAGACCATGAAGAGGTTGTCGTCGCCGATGGTGGTCAGTCCGCCGCCGCCGGCGGTGCCGCGGTGGACGGTGCAGAACTCGCGGAATCGGTTGCGGTCGCCGATCCGCAGCTCGCTGCGCTCGCCGGCGAACTTGAGGTCCTGCGGCGCCAGGCCGATGCAGGCATGGGGGAAGACGACGTTGTCGCGGCCGAGGACCGTCGGTCCCTCGATCTGGGCGCCGCTCATCACCTCGCTGCCGTCGCCGATCCGCACCTCCGGGCCGATCACCGCGTAGGGGCCGACCGTCACCCCGTCGCCGAGCTCGGCGCCGGGGTCGATCACCGCCGTGGGATGGATGCCGCCCACCTCAGCGCTCCACCATGGTCGACGACAGCAAGGCTTCCGCCACCCGCCGATCGCCGACGAAGGCGCGGCCGTCCATCTTGGCGGTCCGCGGCCGTGCCCGCAGCAGCTCGACCTCGAACCGCAGCTGGTCTCCCGGCACCACCGGGCGGCGGAAGCGAGCGCGCTCGATCGAGGTCAGGTAGACCAGCTTGCCGGAGCGCTCGGCGTCGCTCATGGCGTGGACCTGGAGGATGCCGGCGGTCTGGGCCAGACCCTCGATGATCAGCACGCCGGGCATCACCGGCCAACCGGGGAAGTGGCCCTGCAGCACCTCCTCGCCGGCGGTGACGTTCTTGATCGCCACGATGCGCCGGCCGGGAACCAGGGCCAGCACCCGATCGACCATCAGCATGGGATAGCGGTGGGGCAGGATCGACTGGATCCAGCGTACGTCGCGGTCCTCGCTGTCGCTCAAGGGCGCTCCTCCTCGCCGGTCAAGGCGGCCAGTTTCTTCTCCACCGCACGCAGCCGGCGGGCGATCTCCGCCAGGCGGCCGAGGGCGGCTACCTGCCGCCGCCAGGCGCTCAGCTCGATCGCCGGCACGCCGCCGACCTCGCGCCCGGCGGCGACCGACTGCAAGACCGCCGACCGCGCCGCGACCCGGGTGCCGTCGCCGATCTCCACGTGATCGCCGGCTCCCGACTGGCCGGCCATCACCACCCCGTCGCCGAGGCTGGCGGTACCGGCCAGGCCGACCTGCCCGCAGAGCACGCAGCCTTTGCCGATGGTCACATTGTGCCCCACCTGAACCAGGTTGTCGATCTTGGTGCCGTCCCCCACCCGGGTCTCCTCGGTCAGCGCCCGGTCGACCGCCGACAGCGCCCCGATCTCGACCTCGGCGCCGATCACCACCCGCCCGACGTGGGGCAGCTTGACGTGCGCGGCACCGTCCTGGGCATAGCCGAAACCGTCGGCGCCGAGCACCGTCCCGGCGTGGACGATCGAGCGTTCCCCCACCACCGTCCGGTCGTAGAGCACGACGTGGGGATGGAGCACCGCCCCGGCCTCCAGCCGGCACCCGCGGCCGACGACGGCGTGCGCCCCGACCACCGCCCCGGCGGCGATGCGGCTGCCGTCGCCGATCACCGCGTAGGGAGCGATGGCGGCCGAGGGATCGATGCGGCAACCCTCGCCGATCACCGCCGTCGGATGGACGCCGGCGGCCGGCGCTGCCGGCGGATGGAGGTGAGCGAGCAGGCGCGCCAGGGCGAGCTTGGGGTCGGCGACCACCAGCAACGGGCGGTCGTCGAGGTCGGCGAGCTCGGCGGGCACCAGCAGCGCGCCGGCGCGCGACGCCCGCGCCGCCTGGCGCAGGGCCGGTCCGGTGGCGAAGGAGAGATCCTCCTCCCCCGCCGCCGCCAGCGCCCGCACGGCGCGGACCGTGCGCGAGCCGTCGCCGCGCAGCTCGGCGCCGATCAGCGCCGCCAACTCGGAGAGGCGATGGGCCATACGCCCCTACGGGCCGCCCGCCCCCTCCCCGCCGCCGCCGGCGACGGAGGCGTTGAGGCGCTCGACCACCAACTTGGTGATGTCGACCTTCTCGTTGGCCATCACCACCACGCCGGGGACGTTGTTGATGATCAGGTCGTAGCCCAGCTCCTCCTGGATGCCCTTGAACACCGGCGCCAGCTGCTTCTCGATCTCGCGCAGGCCCTCCTCCTGCATCTTCTGCGCCTCGCGGGTCTTGTCGTCGCGCAGCCGGCGCAGCTTGATCTGCTCGTCCTCGTACTGCTTCTGCAGCTCGTTGAGCTTGTCCTCCGACAGGGTGTTGGCGCCGTCGGCGATGCGCTGGCGGATGTCGCGCGCCCGCTCGTTGATCTGCTCCACCTCGCTCCTGACGCTCTCCTGGAACGCGGCCAGCTTCTCCTGCAGCGCCTTGCCGCTCTGCGACTGCGCCACCACCGCCTCGAGATCGACCACCGCGATCTTGATCTGCGGGGTCTGGGCGTAGCCGGCGCCGGCCAGCAGGAGGGCGGCGGCGAGCCAGCCGAGCGGCCGGCCGATGCCAGGGGTCATGCGTCGAATCCTACGATCGTCCATAGCGGTTCTCTCCTCGTGCGTGCTTGGGCCGTCGAGCCCGATCCCGCGTCGCCGGCGGCGTCAGAACGACGTGCCGATGTTGAAGTCGAAGCTCTCGAACTGGTCGGTCGGCAAGGGATCGAGATTGGTTGCATAGATGAAGCGCAGCGGCGCGCCAAAGAGCGGCACCAGGATGCGCATCTCGACGCCGGCACTATAGCGCATGAGCTGCGGATCGATGCTCTGGTCGCGGGTGAAGACGCCGCCGGCATCGGCGAAGAAGACCAGCCGGAAGGGGCCCCCGGCCAGCACGTGGTACTCCAGGTTGATCTGCGCCATGCGGTCGCCGCCCAGGGGGAATCCGTCGTCGTCGAAGAGGACGTTGCCGTCCTCGTCGATCGCCACCAGGGAGCGCCGGCGGAAGCCGCGGACGCTGTTCTCGCCGCCGATGAAGAAGCGCTGCTGGGGGAAGATCTGCAGGTCCCCGAAGGAGGTGATCCAGCCCAGCTCGGCGTTGATGGCGAAGGTCGAGCGGTAGGGACGGCGGCTCATCGGCTTGAACCAGGTGACGCCGACCACCGGCTTCAGGAACTCGGTGTCGCCCCCGAGGGCGCCGCCGGCGATCTCCAGCGAGCCGGTCAGGCGCAGGCCGCGGAAGGGTTCGAAGCGGCTGTCCAGGGTGTTGTAGACCCAGAACGGACGCAGGGACGAGTTGACGAATTTGTTGGTGCTGGTGACCAGCTCGCCGTCGAAGCCGATGAAGGTGCGGGTGTCGTCGACGTTGATGAAGCTGTAGGCGAAGTTGACGCTCTGGAAGGCCCGCAGGTTGCGGCCGTAGGTGATGGTGCCGCCGGAGAATTTCTGGTCGAAGTCGATGCCGGTGAGCACCTCGGTGTCGATCTCCTGGTCGAACAACCGCACGCCGATGCTCTGCGGCCGGTCGAGGAACCACGGCACCGTGTACTCGACGTCGAAGAGGCTGCGCAGGCGGCCCACCTGCACCGAGATGCCCATGGTCTCGCCGCGGCCGAGGAAGTTGGTGGTGCGCATCGAGAACTGGCCGAAGAAGCCGTCAAACTCGCTGAAGCCGCCGCCGAACTGCAGCTCGGTGCGGTCCGCCTCCTCGCCCTTGATCTTGAGGTTGACCAGCTTGGCGTCGTTGTCGAAGTCGAATTCGATCGGCTCCTCCTCGTCGAGCTCGAAGTAGTTGAGCTGACGGATCTTGAGCAGGCTGTTCTTGAGCGCGGTCATGTTCATCACCGTCGCTTCCTGCACCAGCAGCTCGCGCCGCAGCACCTTGTCGCGGGTCTTGCGGTTGCCGGCGAATTCGATCCGCCCGACCTTGTACTGGTCGCGCTCCTCGATGTGGACGATCAGGTCGGCGACGTTCTGCTCCCGGTCGCGCTCCACCACCTCGACGTTGATCTCGGAGAAGATGTAGCCCACCGAGCGGTAGAGGTTGTCGATCTTCTCGATCGCGTCGTCGATCACCTTCGATCGCAGCCAGCCGCCCCGCGGCCGCTCGAACTGGCGCAGCAGGATCTCGTCCGCCAGCACCTCGTTGCCCTCGACCGAGATCTCCCCCAGCTTCCAGCGCTCCCCTTCCTCGATCGGGATGGTGATCTTGAGCTGGCGCTTCTGGCCGGCGATGGTCGGCGCCTCGGGCCGCTGCGCCGTGACCTCGATCTCCGGCCGGCCGATGAGCACGTCCTTGAAGCCCTGCCGGCGGTAGAGATCGCGGATGCTCTCCAAATCCTCCTCCAGATTGGCCGGGTTGTAGACCTTCTTCTTGAACAGGCGCATGACGAAGATCTTGCCCTGGGTCTTCTTCATCGCCGAGCGCAGGCGGAAATCGCTGAACACGGTGTTGCCGTCGAAGCTGATGTCGCCGATCTTGACCTTGTCGCCCTCGTCGATGGTGTAGACCACCCGCAGCTGTCCCGGACCGACCTCCTCGGTGGCGTAGCTCACCTGGGCGAAGCGGTAGCCCTTCTCCTGGTACATCTCCTCGATCACCGCCGCCAGGCGCTCGAGCTCGCCGCGCTCCAGGGGTTGGCCCTCGAAGAGCTTGAGGCGCTCGCGGTCGATGCGCTCGCGCACGTCGCTCTTCGACAGCTTCTTCATCCCCTGGTAGTCGATCGATACCAGCCGCGGCCGGTCCTCGATGCGGACGATCAGCTTGACGCCCCCCTCGACGGGCTCGATCTCCACCGCCACGTCGTCGATCAGCTCCCGCCGCCACAGCTGGTGGATGCGCCGGTTGAGCTCCTCGAGATCGAGCACCGGGGTTTCGTCGCGGCCGAGCAGGTAGTGGCGCAGGGTCTCGGAGCTCAGGGTGCTGGAGCCGATGAACTCGACCTGCAGGATGGGCTGGCCGTCGTAGGCGGCGTTGGGATCGGCCGGCGGCGCCTGCTGCGCCGCCAGGGGGACGACGGAAACGATCAGGGCGCAGGCGAGGACGAGGGCGAGGCGCCCGCTGCTGCCGATCCTGCCTGCGGTCTGCTGCGTATCGCCGATCACGTGGGAGCTCCTCCGGGGGGCGTGGTCGTTCCTGGGGCGGTGCGGGAGTTTGCCGGCTTAGCGGCTAGCAATTCCCGTGCCGATGCGGGGATCAACGTTCGGTGACCAGGCAGGCGAGGTCCTGGGCATCGAGCTTCAGCTCGTCGTCCTCGACCCGCACGTGGATCGACTCGATCGACGTGTCGTGGTGCTGGATGAGGAGCTCCGAGACCGCGTCCTGGACGTAGCGCTGGATGGTGCGGCGCAGGGGCCGAGCACCGGTCGACGGATCGAGGCCGGCGCGGTCGAGCAACCAGTCCTTGGCCTCGTCGCTCAAGGTCACCGTCAGCGCCCGCTCGGCGAGGGTCTGATTGACGTCGTGGAGCAGGATGTCGACGATGGCGCGCAGCTCCTCCCGGCCCAGGGGATTGAAGACGATCACCTCGTCGACGCGGTTGATGAACTCGGGGCTGAAGGTCTTGCGCAGCGCCGCCAGGATCTCCTCCTCGAGGCGCTCGAAGCTCTGCTGGGCGTCGCCGTCGCCGAAGCCCATGCGGCCGCCCCGCAGCACCAGCTTGGAGCCGACGTTGGAGGTCATCAGGACGATCGCATTGGTGCAGTCGACGACGTTGCCGTAGGCGTCGGTCAGGCGGCCGTCGTCGAGGATCTGGAGCAGCAGATTGGAGACGTCCGGATGGGCCTTCTCGATCTCGTCGAAGAGGATCACCGAGTAGGGCTGGCGGCGCAGGCGCTCGGTCAGCTGGCCGCCCTCCTCGTGGCCGACGTAGCCCGGCGGCGAGCCGATCAGCTTCGACACCGCGTGCTTCTCCATGTACTCGCTCATGTCGAAGCGGATCAGCGCCTGCTGGCTGTCGAAGAGAAACTCCGCCAGCCGCCGGCCGACCTCGGTCTTGCCCACCCCCGACGGGCCGAGGAAGATGAACGAGCCCACCGGCCGCTGCGGATTCGACACCCCCAGGCGGGAGCGGCGGATGGCGCGGCTGATGGCGGAGATCGCCCGGTCCTGGCCGACCACCCACTGGCGCAGGGTGTCCTCCATCTGCATCAACCGCTCCGCCTCCTCGGTGCGCAGGGTGGCCACCGGGATGGCGGTCCAGGAGGAGATCACCTCCTCGACGTCGTGCTCGGTGACCTCCTCGACCTCGCTGCCGGTGCCGGCGGTCAGCCGCTCCAGGTCTTCGCGCAGCTCGATCTCGCGCTCGCGCAGGTAGACCGCACGCTCGAAGTCCTTGGCCGAGATCGCCCCCTTCATCTCCTTCTCCACCCGCGCCACCTCCTGCTCCAGGGTGCGCAGATTCTGGGTGTCGCGCACCCGCCGCAGCTTGACCCGCGCGCCGGCCTCGTCGATGACGTCGATCGCCTTGTCCGGTTGGTGGCGGTCGGTGATGTAGCGGTCGGTCTGATACACCGCCCGCCGCATCGCCTGGTCGTTGTAGCGCACCTTGTGGAAGGACTCGTAGCGCTCCTTGACGCCGGCGAGGATCTCGTAGGTCTCCTCGGCGCTCGGCGGCTCGATGCGCACCGCCTGGAAGCGGCGCAGCAGGGAGCGGTCCTTCTCGATGTACTTCCGGTACTCCTTCAAGGTGGTGGCGCCGATGCAGGAGACCTCGCCGCGGGACAGGGCGGGCTTCAGGATGTTGGCGGCGTCGAGGGAGCCCTCGGCCGAACCGGCGCCGATCAGGGCGTGGATCTCGTCGATGAAGACGATCAGGTCGTCGCTCTCGCGCAACTCCTTGAGGATCCCCTTGAGCCGTTCCTCGAACTGGCCGCGGTACTTGGTGCCGGCGACGATCAGCGACAGGTCGAGGGCGATGATGCGCTGGTGGCGCAGGAAGACCGGCACCTGGTCTTCGACGATGCGCTGCGCCAACCCCTCGACCAGGGCGGTCTTGCCCACCCCCGGCTCGCCGAGCAGGATGGGGTTGTTCTTGGTCCGGCGCGACAGCACCTGGATGATGCGCTCGAGCTCGCGCTGGCGGCCGATCAGGGGATCGAAGACCCCCTGCGCCGCCAGGTTGGTCAGGTCGCGACCGTACTCGGTCAGAAAGGGCAGCTCCTTCTTCTGCTGCGCCGCCTCTCGCTCGCGGGCCATGGCCAGCACCTCCTCGCGCACCGCGTAGAGGTCGAGACCGGCTTGCGCCAGGACGCGCATCGCCAGAGAGCTCTCGACCCGCAGGATGCCGATCAGCAGATGTTCCGAGCCCACCGCCTGGTGGAGCATGCTCTCCGCCTCGTGGGCGGCGTAGGCGAGGATCTTCTTGGTCTCCTCCGACAGCGGCAGCTCGGCGGTGGACGAGATGCGCTCGACGAAGACGCGCTCGCCCTCGATCTCCCGCCGCACGTCGTCGGGCTTGACGTCGAAGCTGGCGAGGATCGACATCACCGTCTCCTCGCCCTCGCGCAGAATGCCGAGCAGCACGTGCTCGGACTCGATCACCCGGCTGCCGAGCTTGGAGGCCTCGTAGCGGGCGAAGAACAGGGCCCGGCGGGCCTTTTCGTTGTATTTCTCAAACATGAGCGCGCGTCCGGAGCGGCCGTCTCCCCTTTCGACTGTGGCGGGACCTCACGCTGCCGGCGGCCGCAGGCGGCCGTCTTCCAGCGCCAGGATTTTAGCACACCGCCGGGCCAGGGCAGGGTTGTGGGTCACCAGGATGGTGGTTGTGCCGCGCCGGGCGCGCAGGTCGAGCAGCAGCTCGAAGACCTTCTCCGCGCTCTCCGGGTCGAGATTGCCGGTCGGCTCGTCGGCCAGCAGGAGCGGCGGTTCGAGGACCAGCGCCCGGCACAGCGCCACCCGCTGGCGCTCGCCCCCCGACAGCTGGCCGGGGAAGTGGTCGAGACGATCCTCGAGGCCGACCTCGGCCAGCAGGCCGGCGGCCCGCGCCACCGCCTGGCGGGCGCTCAGCCCGGCGATGCGGGCCGGCATCATGACGTTCTCCAGGGCATCGAAGTCGGGCAGCAGCTGGTGGAATTGGAAGACGAAGCCGATGGTGCGGTTGCGGAAGCGCGCCAGGCGTCTGGCGTCGAGCTGCGCCAGGCGCTGCCCGCCGATCTCGATCTCCCCGGCATCGGGATGGTCGAGAGCGCCGAGCAGGTGCAGCAGGGTCGACTTGCCGGCCCCCGAGGGCCCGACGATCGCCACCAGCTCGCCGGCCTCGACCTCGAGGTCGACGGCGGTGAGCACCCGCACCAGGCGGCCGGCGTCGCGGTAGGACTTGGCGAGGCCGCGCACCCGCACCGCGACGCTCATCGCCGCAACGCCTCGACCGGCTCGAGGGCCGCCGCCCGACGCGCCGCGTAGACCGCCGCGCCGAGGGTCAGGCCGGCGGTGGCCAGCAGCACCAGCAGCAGGTCCTGGGCCTGGATGGCGAACGGCACGTGGTCGATGAAGTAGACGTCCCCGGGCGGCGACAGCAGCTCCAGCCGATCGCAGGCCAGCGCCAGGCCGATGCCGAGGGCGAAGCCGGCGGTGAGGCCGATGCCGCCGAGGAGCGAGCCGAGGGCGAGGAAGGCCCGCTCGAGCTCGCCGGCGGTGGCGCCCATGGCGCGCAGCATGCCGATCTCGCCCCGCTTGCTGACGATCAGCAGCACCAGCACCGTCACCAGGGCGAGGGCGGCGATCGGCACGATCAGGAAGATGGCGGCGAACATCAGCCCCTTCTCCAACCGCAGGGCGAAGAACAGGCCGCGGTTCAGGTCCTGCCAGGTGCGCAGCTCGGCCCCCGGCGGCAGCTTCGGCCGCAGGCGCCCCGCCAGCTCGAGGGCGGCCTCGAAGCCTTCCCCCTCGACCTCCAGCCGCAGGCCGGCGTCGCCGAGCAGACGGCGGCCGACGGCGAGGGGCACGGCGATGCGGCGCTCGTCGCGTTGCTCGGTGCGGCCGCTGCTGAAGGTGCCGGCGAGGGGCAGGCGGTGGATCCGCGGCGCCGGGCCGAAGGGGGTCAGGGTCGGCCGCGGGGAGACGATCTCGACCACGTCGCCGGGCTCGAGGCCCCAGGCGGCGGCCTGGACCGAGCCCACGTAGAGCCCCTCCTCGCGGCTGCTGGCGCCGGGGAAGAAGGACGGCAGGCGCCCCTCGTAGGCGACGACGTCGACCGGCTGGGCGGTGGCGCCGACCACCACCCAGCCACGGCCGCGCAGGATGCGGCGCACCGCCCGCACGCCGTCGGTGGCGGCGAGCTCCGCGGCCAGCCGACCGGCGTCGGCCGCAGCCGGCAGCTCGATCTCCACGTGCGGCGTGCGCGCCAGCACGTCGGCGCGCAGGAAGGCCTGCAGGCCGCTGAGTCCGGCCAGCACCAACACCAGCGCCGCCACCCCCAACGCCAGCCCCCCCGCCGCCAGGATCGACAGCAGGCTGACGAAGCTGTCGCGGCGGGTGCTCCTCAGGTAACGCGCTGCCAGCATGACCGGGAAGGGCAACGCGAGGTGCCAGGACGGCCGGTCGCGGCGCGGGCTCAAAGCTCGTCGCCCTCCCCCGCCGGCGCGGCATCCGCCGCCGGCCGCAGCAGGGGGAAGAGGATGACGTCGCGGATCGAGTGGCGGTCGGTGAACAGCATGGTCAGGCGGTCGATGCCCAGCCCCTCCCCCGCCGCCGGCGGCATGCCGTGCTCGAGGGCGCGGACGTAGTCGTGGTCGAAGGCGTGGGCTTCCTGGTCGCCGGCGGCGCGGGCTGCCAGCTGCTGGCGGAAGCGCTCGGCCTGGACGTCCGGGTCATTGAGCTCGCTGAAGGCGTTGGCCAGCTCCATGCCGCCGAGGTAGAGCTCGAAGCGTTCGGTGACGTCCGGCTCGCCGGGCTTCTGCTTGGCCAGGGGCGACACCGATGTCGGGTATTCGGTGATGAAGGTCGGCTGCTCGAGCCGATCTTCGACCGTGCCCTCGAAGAGCGCCATCAGCAGGTGGCCGTAGTCCCGCGCCGCGGGCAGCTCGAGACGGCGGCGGCGGAGCTCGGCGGCGAGGCTCTCGGCGTCCGCCAGCGCCGCCTCGGCCACCCCGCCGAGCTCGACCAGGGCCTGGCGGATCGTCAGCCGGCGCCAGGGCGGGGTGAGGTCGAGGCGCCGCCCCTTCCAGCGCAGCTCCGGCCGGCCGTGGATCGCCTCCGCCAGGCCGACCAGGAGCTCCTCGGTGAGGGCCATCAGCCGCCGGTAGTCGACGTAGGCCCAGTACAGCTCGAGCATGGTGAACTCGGGGTTGTGCTGGGTCGAGATGCCCTCGTTGCGGAAGTTGCGGTTGATCTCGTAGACCCGCGGCATGCCGCCGACCAGGAGACGCTTCAAATAGAGCTCGGGGGCGATGCGCAGGTAGAGATCGACGTCGAGGGCGTTGTGGTGCGTGCGGAAGGGCCGCGCGTTGGCGCCGCCGGCGATGGTCTGCATCATCGGCGTCTCGACCTCGAGGAAGCCGCGCCGGTCGAGGAAACGGCGGATGCCGCGTACCAGGCGGGCGCGGATCTCGAACACCCGCCGGCTCTCCGGGTTGGTGGCGAGGTCGAGATAGCGCTGGCGGTAGCGCGCCTCGACGTCCTTCAGGCCGTGGTGCTTCTCCGGCAGCGGACGCAACGCCTTGGCCAGGAGGGTGAGGCGCGCCGGCCGCAGGCTGAGCTCCCCCAGGCGGGTGCGCATCAGGGTGCCGGCGGCACCGACGATGTCCCCAAGGTCGAGGTGCTGCACCAAGCGCCAGCCGTCCTCGTCGAGGTCGTTCTTGCGCAGGAAGAGCTGCAGCTTGCCCACCCCGTCGTGGAGGTCGGCGAAGACCAGCTTGCCCTGGCGGCGGATCGCCGTCACCCGTCCGGGCACCCTGAGCTCGATCCCCTTCTCCTCCAGCTCCTCGGCGCTCAGCTCGCCGTAGCGCCGGTGGACCTCCGACGGCTCCAGGTCGTGGTCGAAGGCGTGGGGATAGACCTCCATCCCGGCGGCGGCCAGGGCGTCGCGGCGGGCACGGCGATTCTCGATCTGCTGCTCGAGTTCCGACATCGCCGCGACCATACCGGAATTACCACCCCGCGGCCAACCTCGGCGCGCGGACCCATGGCCCGATCCTCTGCCTGCCCGGCTCCTCCGCCGCCCGCATTGACGCCTGCGCCGCCCGCCTGATACCTTGGGATCACGATCCATCGGGGAATGCACTTCAGGCTTGGCCGCGGGCTCGGCCGCGCGGGTCGTGATCCATACCCAATTTTCGGCCGCGGACGACGCCCGGCCGAGCTCGTGAGGAGACTATCCATGAACGGAAGAAGATTTCACAACGGCCTGGTGGCCCTCGCCGTGGCGGCTCTGCTGCTCGCCGCCTGGACCCCGGCGGCCTTCGCCCAGGAAACCGAGGCGGCGTCCCAGGACGACGCTGATCAGGAGGGCGGCTCTGGCGCAGACGGCGACGGCGACGACGAGGAGGAAGCGGCTCAACAGGAGGCCTTCTCCGACGTCATCGTGGTCACCGGAAGCCGCGCCGAGCCCCGTTCGATCACCGAGTCGATGGTGCCGATCGACGTGATCAAGGTCGACGACTTCGAGAATCAAGGCGACACCGACCTCAACAACCTGCTGCGCACCGTCGCCCCGTCGTTCAACGTCAACACCCAGCCGATCAGCGACGCCGCCACCGTCGTGCGGCCGGTCAACCTGCGCAACCTGGCGCCGGATCACACCCTGGTGCTGGTCAACGGCAAGCGCCGTCACCGCGCGGCGGTGATCGCCTGGCTGGGCAACGGCGTCGCCGACGGCGCCCAGGGCCCGGACATCTCGACCATCCCGGCCATCGCCCTGCGGCAGGCCGAGGTGCTGCGCGACGGCGCCTCCGCCCAGTACGGCTCCGACGCCATCGCCGGGGTGCTCAACTTCATCCTCAAGGACTCCACCGACGGCGGCGCCATCGAGGTGCGCAGCGGCGGCTACAGCGCCGGCGACGGGATGGCGGAATCGGTGGCGGTGAACTACGGCCTGCCCTGGGGGCAGAACGGTTTCGCCAACTTCAGCTTCGAGTTCAGCCAGAGCGACCCCACCGACCGCAGCGTGCAGCGCGACGACGCCGCCGCCTTGATCGCGGCGGGCAACACCGCGGTGCGCGACCCGGCCCAGGTCTGGGGCTCGCCGGAGATCGAAGACGACATCAAGCTGTGGGGCAACTTCGGCTACCTCCTCGGCGGCGGGCAGCAGTTCTACAGCCACGTCAACTACGCCAGCAAGACGGTCACCGGCGGCTTTTTCTTCCGCAACCCCAACACCCGCGACGCGGTGTTCAGCCTCGACGGCGGCCAGACCCTGCTGATCGGCGACCTGCTCGACGCTCAGGACGGCGTCCTCGACGGCTCGGCCAACTGCCCGGTGGTGCGGATCGTCGACAACGTGCCCGATCCCGACGCCCTGGCCCGGGTCCTGGCCGATCCCAACTGCTTCTCCTTCCAGGAGCTCTTCCCCGGCGGCTTCACCCCGCAGTTCGGCGGTGACGTCCTCGATCGGTCGATCGTCGCCGGCGTGCGCGGCCACACCCAGGGCGGTCTGGGCTGGGATGCCAGCGTCAGCTACGGCTTCAACGAGGTCGACTTCTTCATCTTCAACACCGTCAACGCCTCCCTCGGTCCGAACACGCCGACCGCCTTCGACCCCGGTCTCTACCGGCAGCAGGACCTGAACTTCAACTTCGACGTCACCTACGCTCTCGGCGACCGCACCAACCTGGCGGGCGGCGTCGAGTGGCGCGAAGAAGAGTTCGAAATCGGCATCGGCCAGGTCGAGTCGTTCGAGATCGGGCCGCTGGCGGCCCAGGGTTTCAGCTCCGCCTCCAACGGCTTCCCCGGCTTCAGCGACATCGCCGCCGGCGGCTGGAGCCGCAGCAACATCGCCCTCTACGGCGATCTCGAGCGGGTCAGCGCCAGCGGCAGGTTGACCTACGGCGTGGCGGTGCGCTTCGAGGACTTCGAAGACTTCGGCACCACCACCAACGGCAAGCTGTCCGGCCGCTACGAGGTCAACGACTACTTCCAGCTGCGCGGCAGCGTCAGCACCGGCTTCCGGGCGCCGACCCCGGGTCAGTCCAACGCCTTCAACGTATCGACCGAGTTCGATCTCGGCCTGATGGAGCTGATCAACAACGGCACCATCCCCGCCACCTCGCGGGTCGCCCAGCTGCGCGGCGGCAAGCCGCTGACCGCCGAGGAGTCGACCAACTACGCCTTCGGCGGGGTCTACGTCAACGGCCCCTTCGCCCTCACCGTCGACTTCTTCCAGATCGACCTGCGGGACCGCCTGACCCTGACCCAGAACTTCATGCTCAGCCAGGAGGAAGTCGACGCCCTGATCGCCGAGGGCATCACCAGCGCCGCCAACCTGCGCAACTTCCGCTTCTTCACCAACGACTTCGACACCCGCACCCGCGGCGTCGACCTGGTCGCCACCTGGACCCCGACGGCGCTCCACGGCGACACCGACTTCAGCCTGCTGGTCAACCACACCGACACCGAGGTGACCAAGTTCAATCCCAACACCCTCGACGCCACCCGCATCCGCGAGCTCGAAGGGGCGCTGCCGCGGACGCGCTGGAACCTGACCGCCAACCACCGGCTGGGCGATCACTGGCGCGTCCTCGGCCGCCTGAGCTACTACTCCGGCTGGTTCGACTCGGAAGACGTGCAGGACTACGGCGCCGAGTACATCCTCGACCTCGAGGCGGGCTACACCTTCAACAACGGCATCAGCCTGGTCGCCGGCGGCCAGAACGTGCTCGACAACTTCCCCGACGTCAACCCCAACGCGCGGGCTGGGGTCGGCAATCTGTACAGCCAGTTCTCGCCCTTCGGCTTCAACGGCGCGTACTACTACGCCCGGCTGCGCTACAGCTTCAGCACCCGCTTCGGCAAGAATCCGTGATTGCGGTCGGCTGACGGATACCTCGCCTGGGGGCAGCGCTGCCCCCAGGCGTTTTGCCCCCCAACCGCCACCCTCGACCCGGGAGATCCACCATGCGCCAGTCCCAGCTCCTCCTCGCCGGCCTCACCTGCCTGCTGCTCGCCCTCCCCTCCCACCTGACGTCCGACGCCGTCCAACCCCAGGTCGAACGCGCCGATTCCGACCCGGCCGGCAGCGATTCCGCCGACTCCGACAGCGACACGCCGCCGGCAAACCCCCAACCCGCAACCCCCAGCCGCAGCGAAGAGCCGATGTTCACCCTGCGTCTACCACTCGGCGCCGACGACGACTGCTAGGCCCTCCCCTCCCTCCCCTCCCCTCTTCAGGTGCCCCTCTTCAGGTGCCACCGACTTCGCAAGTCGTTTATTCACAAACGAATACGTCGGCCGACTCAATCCCAAGAACCACCGACGCGCCGCCCCCTCCCCGCCGGCGACGCAGCCGACGCGGCGCCACCACCCGCGCGCCGCCATCCGCGGACGAAATCCCCCCTTCGGTGCCGAGTAGGTGCCACCGTCTTCGCAAGTCGTTTATTCACTGACGAATACGTCAGCCGACTCAATCCCAAGAACCACCGACGCGCCGCCCC
>RFGL01000149.1 GCA_003697015.1 Acidobacteriota bacterium
GCGCGGATGATGGCCAAGATCCGTCATCCGAACGTGGTCTCGGTGTTCGACGTCGGCCTGGTGGACGACCGCCTGCCGTGCATCGCCATGGAGCTGTTGGACGGCGAGCCGTTGTCCGACCGCCTCTACAAGCGCCGCGCCCTGCCGTGGCCGGAGGCGGTCGAGATCATCCTCGGCATCCTCGCCGGTCTGGGGGCGATCCACGCCGCCGACGTCCTCCACCGCGACCTCAAGCCGAGCAACGTCATCGTCTGCCACGGCGAGCCCGAAATCGTCAAGCTGATCGATTTCGGCATCGCCAAGGCGGCCGGAGCGGACGCGCTGAAGCTCACCCGCACCGGGGTGGTGGTCGGCACCCCG
This sequence comes from Acidobacteriota bacterium, assembly GCA_003697015.1. Lineage (GTDB taxonomy): Bacteria > Acidobacteriota > Thermoanaerobaculia > Multivoradales > J023 > J023. Next base: position 361 of record RFGL01000149.1, read on the forward strand.
GCCTACATGGCGCCGGAGTACCTTTCCGGCAAGCCCTGCGGCCCGCGCAGCGACCTCTACGCCGCCGCCCTCATCCTCTACGAGATGATCGCCGGCCAGCTGCCCTTCCACGAGCTCGGCACCGCCGGCATCTGGGCGCGTCTCGAACGGCCGGTGCCGCCGGTCTCCGCGCCGGAGGACGGCGAACCGGTGCCGCCGGCGCTGGTCGAGGTGCTGCGCGTCGGCCTCGACGCCGACCCCGACAAACGCGCCGCCGACGCCAAGAGCCTCGCCCGCCAGCTGCGCCGGGTGCTGGCCGGCCGGCCGCCGGAGGACGCCACCGCCGGACGCCCGGCCGCCGCAGCTCCGGCAACCGAGGCCGGCACCGCTGCGGCCATCCCGACCACCGCCGCCACCGTCCTCGACGCCGGTGCGCCGCCGGCGACGGCGGCGGCCAGCACCTTCCTGGTCGCCGCCCGCCTGCCGCCGTCGCGCCTCGCCGACCCCGGCGAGCGCCGCTGGCTCGCCGACCTGGCGCGCCAGGCCGGCCGCGGCTTCTCCTTCGGCTCCCAGTACTGGTTCGCGGTGCAGACCGCCGGCTCCGACGGTCAGGCCGCCAACCGCGCCGGCGCCATGGTCAGCCAGCTGGCCCAACGCTACGGCGCCACCGCCCGCCTCACCTGGCGTCTCGCCGGCCCCGACTTCGGTCTCTCCGCCGCCACCTTGAGCGGCGGCGCCCCCCTGCCGGCGGAGCTGCAGGGGATGTTGGAGGAACTGTCGCGGTAGAGTCGGGGCGGAGGTACGGAAGATGGCCACGTCCCCGGCGACGCACAACGGCATCCGCATCGTCACCATCCTCGGCACCACCCGGCCGGGGAACTTCACCGGCATGGCCCTGGCGTTGGTCGAGGACGAGCTGCGGCGGGCCGGCGCGGAGGTCGACGCCGTCGACCCGGCCGCTCTCGAGCTGCCCTTTCCCGGTCGCGGCGACAGCGCCGACGCCGCCGCCCTGCGTGCCCGGGTCGAGGCCGCCACCGGCCTGGTGCTGGCGACGCCGGAGTATCACGGCTCCTTCAGCAGCATGCTCAAGCTGGTGATCGAGAACCTGGGCTTCCCGTCGGTGCTGGCGGGCAAACCGCTCGCCCTGGTCGGGGTGGCCGCCGGCCGCATCGGCGCGATCAAGTCCCTCGAGCAGCTGCGCGCGGTCTGCTCCCACGTCGGCGCCATCGTCTTGCCGTCGGCGATCTCCATCGCCCAGGTGCGCCAGGTCTTCGACCCCGACGGCAGCTGCCGCGAGCCCCGGGTCGAGAAGCTCCTCCGTTCCCAGGCGAGAAATCTCCTGGACTACCTCCGCCGTCACGTCTGTCCGCGCCTGACCCTCGAGGCCCTGGCGCGCGGCGAGATCGACGTCGAAGCGCTGGCGCTCGACGGGGACGGACGGTGAGGGCTACACCCGCACCCGCACCAGGGCGTGGCGGTTGACGTAGCGGGTGAAGCCTTCGCTCTGGAAGAGGAAGAAGCGATCGGCGGAGAGGTTGAGGAAGTCCGACACCCGGTTGCGCCCCTCCGGCAACAGGTAGATCAGCTCGCCCTTGAACAGCTCGCGCGAGATCAGCTCGATCTCGGCCGGCGAGCGCTCCATCCCCAGCTGCTCGGCCTCCTCCACCTCCGGCGCCCGCCCTTCGACCTCGAGATAGGAGATCCAGTCGAGGTTGATCAGCTCGATCTGCTCGAGCTCCAGGGGCAGGAAGCGGGTCTCCTCATGGTTCAAGCGCTCGATCAGGGTCTCCGGCCCGGGGCGCCGGTGGCTGACCGCGCGGAGGAAGATCGTGCCGTCGACGGATCGCCCCGACAGCTGCACCAGGCGGACGTGGAGCGACCGCGTCTCGATGGCGTAGGCGGTGGTTTCGGCGTCCATCGTCACTTCCGGCACGCCCCCGGCGTCTGGCCCAGCGGACACGGCCATTATAGCTCCCTGCCGGCGGCGGTGCCGGCGCCGCTCTCCGGCCGGCGCAGCTTCGAGCAGCTACCGTACCGCCCGCCTGAGGTCGAGCCACCAGACCTCGCGGTCGGCGAAGTGGCGGAGCAGCTCACGGTTGCGCTCCTCTCCCAGGTCGCGGGCCCACACCACCGCGGCGCGGTCGAGGTCGGCGCGGTTGGCGATCCAGTCGCCGCCCGGGCGGACGATCACCAGGTGTTTGCCGCCCCGGGCCTCGAGGAAAGCCTGGAAGCTCGCCCGCTGGACGCTCCAATGGCCGTCGTCGGGACGATGGGCCGGGAGCTGGAAGACGAAGAGCAGCAGCTGAATCGACAGGATCAAGAGGGGCAGTGAGCGACCGGCCGGCCGGCCGCGCCAGCGCCAGGCCCGCAGCCGTCGCCCGCCGAGCAGCGCGAGAGCGAGGAGGGGGACGACGACCGGCGACGGGTAGTGAGCGAACCAGACGCGGGTGACGGACTCGCCGGCGGCGACGAGAGCGCAGGCGGCGACCAGGGTCCAGCCGAGAGCGCCGGCGCCGTGCCTGCTGCGGCCGGCGCCGCCCGGCCGCCGGCCACCCCGCCCCGCCAGGGTGAAGAGCGCCAGGGTCAAGCCCGTGCCGAGGAAGAAGAAAAGCCCGCGGGCGGCGCGATCCCCGGCGGCGGCGATCGACCGGCGGAACCACGAAGCGGGGTCGGCCAGCAGCCGCGGAGCGTCGCAGGTCGGCGGCCGCAGCTGGTGGCCGAAGGGGGTGCCTCGATCGTCGAGGAAGACGAACTCCGGCGGCGTGTTGTAGGCCACGCTGTAGGCGCGGTGAGGAAGGCAGAGCGGGTCGCCGGTCAGCCGCTGGTTGTAGTACCCCATGCCCAGGGCGACGAGCCCCAGGAAGACCGCCGGCGCCGCCAGCACGCGGCGCAGGGCGCGGCCGTCGGCCGACCGCCGCGCCGCCCACCCCACCGCCGCCAGCGCCGGCAGGCTGGCCAACAGGCCTTCGTAGGGCCGGCTGTTGGCCAGGACCGCCAGGCCGAGGGCGAAGAGGAGGCCGGACGCCAAGGCCGGCCGCCGCAGCAGCCGCGGCAGGGCGCCGTAGACCAGGGCGCCGCCCATCGCCGCCACCGTGCCGCCCCAGTAGGACTGGTTCCAGTAGCTGCCGGCCCCCAGACGCAGCAGGACCGTCAGGCCGCCGTAGAGCGCCCAGGACGGCGGCAACCACCCCCGCAACGCCCACCAGGCGAGCGCCGGCAGCAGACCCGCGCCCAGGCAGAGGGCGAAGGCCGGGGAGCCGGCGAGCACCTGACCGAGGGCGAGAAAAAGCCCCTGAGCGGGAGGGTACTTGGCAGCATAGACCGGCCAGTGGAGGATGTGGGAAGGGACGTCGAAATGCCGCCAGAAGGGCGAGGAGGGGTTGGCCAGCCGGCCGTGGGCGAAGGTGTCGGCGGCGAGCAGGTAGGCGTGCTCGTCGGTCACCCACGGCACCGGCGGCCCCTGGAGCAGGAAAATCATCCCGTTGCCCAGCACGCCGAGGGCGAAAACCAGGCCGAAGGCCGTCGCCGGGTGGCGGGCCCAGCGGCGCAGCGCCGGCCAGAAGCGGCGGTCCGGGGCGGCAAGCCAGCGCGGAGCCGCGGCGGCGGCGACCAGGGCCAGGACGCTCAGCCCGACGTCGAGCAGGACCACCCAGTGGCTGGGGAAGGCATCCGAGGCGTGCTGCATCGGATGAGAGCTTAGCGGACGCACCGGCGGACGCCGTCGCCCTGGTAGCATGCAGGCCATGGGTCGCCCGTCGCGCCGCGCTCTGATCCCCCTGGTCGCCGCCCTGATCGTCGCCGGCTGCGGCGCTCCGCCGTCCCCCGACGCGGCGCCGGCGGAGGACGACGCCGTGCCCCCATCGCCGCCGCCCGCCGGGCCCTACGTGCGGGTGCTCGGCACGGTGCAGGACGGCGGCCTGCCCCACGCCGCCTGCAACCACGAGCTGTGCCGCCGAGCGCGTCACGATCCGAGCCTGCGGCGTCGCGTCGCCAGCCTGGCGCTGGTGCTGCCGGCGAGCTCGGAGGTCTACCTGATCGACGCCACCCCCGACCTGCGCGAGCAGCTCGACCTGCTGGCCGACGTCCGCCGGCCGCCGGCGGATCGGGTCGATCGGGCGCCGGTCTCCGGAGTGCTCCTCACCCACGCCCACGTCGGCCACTACCTGGGGCTGGCTTTCTTCGGTTTCGAGGCGGTCAACACCCGCGACCTGCCGCTCCACTGCACGCCGCGGATGGCGGCCTTCCTGCGCGCCAACGGTCCCTGGAACCAGCTGGTGACCAAGGCCAACGTGGCGCTGGTCGAGCATCCGCCCGGCAGCAGCTTTCCCCTCGGCGAGGTGACGGTGGAGGTGCTGGCGGTGCCGCACCGGGACGAATACTCCGACACCGTCGGCTACGTCCTGCGCGGGCCGCAACGCACCCTGCTCTACGTCCCCGACACCGACGCCTTCGACGCCTGGCCCGAGCCCCTGCCGGCGGTCGTCGCACGCCTGGGCATCGACGTCGCCATCCTCGACGCCACCTTCTACTCCCTCGACGAGCTGCCCGGCCGCGACCTGTCGTCGGTGCCCCATCCTCTGGTCACCAGCTCGATGGATCTGCTCCAGGAGCTCATCGGCGGCGGCCGGCTGGCGGTCTACTTCACCCACCTCAACCACTCCAACCCCGCCCTCGATCCGGCCAGCGCGGCGCGGCGCGAGATCGAGCGGCGCGGCTTCGCGGTGCTGCAAGAGGGGCAGGAGATCGCGCTCTAGCGGAGAGGCGGCGATGCTCGTAGGCGAGATCCGCCAGGCGCTGCGCTTCCACCGCCGCCGGCCCCTGGCCAGCGCCGTGGTGATCCTCACTCTGGCGCTCGGCATCGGTGCCAACTGCGCCATCTTCAGCCTCGTCGACGCCACCCTGCTGCGGCCGCTGCCCTATCCCGACGGCGACCGGCTGGTGGTGGTCTATCAGACCTACGACGTCCTCAAGAGCTCCCCCAACCCGCGCCTGCAGGCGATCTGGAACCGCCTGCCGGCGTCGTACCTGAACGCCCTCGACCAGCGCCGCTCAAGCTCCGCTCTGGCCGGCCTCGGCCTCTACCAGGACCGGGCCTTCACCCTCACCGGCGCCGGCGAGCCCCGGCGGCTGCCCGGCGCGCGGATCGACGCCGAGCTGCTGGCGGTGCTCGGCGTCGCCCCGGTGCTGGGGCGGGGGTTCCGCCCGCCGGAGGTGACGGCGGGCGAGCGGCTGGTGATCCTGAGCCACGGCCTGTGGCAGGAGGTCTTCGGCGGCGATCCCGGCGCCCTCGGCCGCAGTCTGGTGCTCGACGGCGAGCCCCACGAGGTCATCGGCGTCATGCCCTCGGGCTTTCGCCTCCCCGGCCGCCCGGACGACCGCCTGTGGGCGCCCCTGGCGGTGAGCGAAGACGACCGCCGGGTGCGCGACAACTTCTTCTACTCCGCCCTCGCCCGCCTGGCGCCGGGGATCGGCCTGGAGCGAGCGCAACGCGAGGCCGACCGGGTGGCGGCGCGGCTCGCCAGCGCCTACCCGGAGACCAACGCCGGCACCGGCATCCGCCTGCTGCCGCTGCGCGACGACCTGGTCGCCGACAGCCGGCCGCTGCTCTCCCTGCTGCTGGCTTCGGTAGCCTCGGTGCTGCTGGTGGCCTGCGCCAACGTCACCCACCTGCTGCTCGCCCAGGCCGCCGGACGCCGCCGCGAGCTGGCGATCCGCGCCGCCCTGGGGGCGGATCGCCGCGCCCTCGGCCGGCAGCTGCTGCTCGAGAGCGCGCTCCTCGCCGTCGCCGGCGGCGCCGCCGGCCTCGGTCTCGCCGCCGCCGGCCTGCGTCTCCTCCTCGCCTGGCTCCCCGACCCCCTGCCCCGGGTCGAGGCGGCGATCGACGGCCGGGTACTGCTCTTCACCCTCGGCCTGAGCCTGCTCGCCGCCCTGGCCTGCGGCCTGCTGCCCGCCTGGACGAGCTGCCGGCTGCAGAGGGCGCTCGACGGCACCGGCCGGCGGCCGGCCGGGGACCGGCGGCGGTGGCTCCACGACGGCTTCGTGGTGGCGGAGATCGCTCTCACCCTGATGCTCGCCGCCGTCGCCGGGCTGCTGGCGAGCAGCTTCCTGCGCCTGGCGGCGGTCGAGCCGGGCTTCCGCAGCGACGGCGTGCTGGTGCAGCCGATCGAGCTCCCGGCCTGGCGCTACGCCGAGAGCCACCGGCGCGCCGCCTTCGCCGATCGGCTGCTGGCCGCCGTCGGCGGCCTGCCGCAGGTGGAGTCCGCCGCCTTGACCACCAAATTGCCCTTCGCCGGCCCCGCCCACGTCTGGGGCTTCCGCATCGCCGGCCGCGACGCCGCCACCGGCGAGAGCTGGACCCAAGGCCGCAGCGCCGCGATGAAATTCGTCACCCCGGCCTACTTCGCGACCCTGGGCATCGCCCGGCGGCAGGGCCGCCTCTTCACCGCCGGCGACCGCCCGGAACGCGGCCGGGTGGTGATCGTCAACCAGACCCTGGCGCGGCACCACTGGCCGGCGGGCGACGCCGTCGGCGCGCGGCTGGTGATGGGGGACGAGGAGCTGTACACCGTCGTCGGGGTGGTCGCCGACGTACGCCACGACGGCCTGGCGGCGGAACCTGGGGAGCTGATGTACCAGCCCTGGAGCCAGGGCCCGGCGCTGGCCATGATCGCCGTCGTCGCCACCCGCGGTGAGCCGCTGGCGGCGGCACCGGCGGTGCGGCGCGCCCTCCGCCGGCTCGACCCGCAACTGCCCCTGGCGCCGGCGACCACCGTCGAGGAGCTGCTGGCGGAGTCGCTGCGCGGCCCCCGCTCGCGCACCGCCCTGGTCGGCTCCCTCGCCGCCCTGGCCCTCTTTCTCGCCCTGATCGGCACCTACGCGGTGACCTCGTTCAGCGTCAACCGGCGCCTGCCGGAGATCGGCGTGCGCCTCGCCCTGGGCGCGAGCGCCGTCGAAGTCGAACGGCTGATCCTCGGCCGCACCCTGGCTCTGGCCGCCGCCGGCATCGCCGCCGGCACGGCCCTCGCCCTGGCCGGCGCGCGGCTGATCCAGGGCATGCTCTTCGGCGTGACCGCCCGCGATCCCCTGGCGCTGACGGCGGCGGCCGGTCTGCTGGCGCTCACCGCCGTCGCCGCCGGCTACCTTCCCGCCCGCCGCGCCGGCCGCACCGACCCGGCGCTCATCCTGCGGGCCGAATGACGGTGCCGTGCCCCGTGCCAGCGAGGATTGCCAGGCGATAGAGTCGAGGTGATGATGCTCAGACTGCGCTACGTGGTCGACGGAGAGGAGCGGCTGGTGCCCCTGGCCGGCAGCGAGCTGCGCCTCGGCCGCAGCTCCGACAACGAGGTGCTCCTGCCCGACTACTCGGTGTCGCGTCACCATGCCCGCATCCGCCGCGACGGCGACGTCTGGTGGATCTACGACCTCAAGAGCACCAACGGCGTCCTGCTCAACCAGACGCCGGTCGAAAGCTCGCCCCTGGCGGCGGGCGACCGCCTGCGGGTGGGGGTCTTCGAGATCGTCGTCGAGGCGATCTCCTCGCCGGCGGCGGGCGAATCCGGCGGCGAGGACGCTCCCCTGGCGGTCGGCTCCAAGGTCTCGGTGCTCGACGACGGCCGGACCCCGGTCGCCGGCGAGCCGGCGATCTCCAACGCCACCATCGTCCGCTCCCTCTCCGAGTGGAGCGCCGACTACGGCCTCGACGACGACGGCCCGAGCTCGTCGGCGGTGCGCAAACGCCAGGCGCTGGACGAGGCCTACGGCAGCCAGGTCTTCGGCTTCCTCACCCGGCTGGCGCGCTTCCTGATCACCGCCGAGTCGGTCGACGAAGTGCTCGAACGGGTGCTGGAGATCGCCTTCGACGCCCTGCCGGTCGACCGCGGCTTCATCCTGCTGCGGGACGAGGAGAGCGGCGAGCTGGCGTGCGAGATGATGCGCATCAAGCGGCGGATCGAGCGCCGGCCGCAGTCCGTCCCGGTGTCGAAGACCATGCTCGAGGCGGTGATGCGCGAGCGGGTAGCGCTCTTGACCTTCGACGCCCTGTCCGACCGCCGCCTGGCGGGCACCGAGTCGGTGCGCATCCACCAGATCCGGGCGGCGATGTGCGCCCCCCTGTGGTCGGGGGAGAAGATCATCGGCGTCCTGCAGCTCGACTCGCCGCATCAGACCGGCACCTTCACCGAGCAGGACGTCGACCTCCTCACCGCCCTGGCCAACTACGCCGCGGTCGCCATCGAGCGCCTGCGCAATGCGCGCAAGGTCGAGCTCGAGCGGGAGGTGCGCAGCCGCCTCGAGCGCTACCACTCGCCGGCGGTGATCGAAGAGGTGATCGCAGCCAGCGCCCGGAGCGGCGTCGAGAGCAGCTTCCGCCGCCTGCGGCCGGCCACCGTCAGCGTCCTCTTCGCCGACGTCGTCGGCTTTACCGCCTTCTGCGAGAAGGCGGCGCCGGAAGAGGTGGCGGAGGTGATGGAGAGCTTCTTCACCCACGCGGTGGAAGCGATCTTCGAGCTCGGCGGCACCCTCGACAAGTTCATCGGCGACTGCGTGATGGCGTTCTTCGGTGCGCCGATGGCGCAGTCGGACCACGCCCGGCGGGCGGTGGCGGCAGCGGTGCGCATCCAGCGCGAGCTGCGGACCTGGAACGCCGAACGCCGGCGGCGGCAACTGCCCGCCTTCGAGATCCGCATCGGCATCAACAGCGGTCCGGTGGTGGTCGGCGACATCGGCTCCAAGCGCCGGGTCGACTACACCGTGCTCGGCAATACGGTCAACGTCGCCTCGCGTCTCGAGGCGTCGGTGGCCCGCCCCGGGGAGGTGGTGATCGGCGCCGAAACCCACCGCCTGCTGGCCGGCGCTTTCCCCGCCGCGCCCCTGGGGGAGATCCAGGTCAAGGGTCTGAGCCAGCCGATCACCGCCTACCGCGTCGCTCTCGAGCCGCCGGCGTGAGCCGCCTGCCCGACTTCGTGCTGGTGACCGGCAACCGCGACAAGCGGCGCGAGGCGGCGCGCATCCTCGGCTTCGAGCCCGAGTACGCGCCGATCGATCTGCCCGAGATCCAATCCCTCGATCTGCTGGCGGTGCTGCGCGCCAAGGGGGAGGAAGCCTGGCTGCGGCTCGGGCGGCCGCTGGTGGTGGAAGAGACCGGCCTCGAGCTCGCCGCCTTGAACGGCTTCCCCGGTCCGCTGGTCAAGTGGATGCTCGACGCGGTCGGCGCCGGCGCCCTGGCGCGGATCGCCCACGCCCTCGGCGACGACCGCGCCACCGCCCGCTGCGCCCTGCTCTACCGCGACGCCGAGCGCACCGTCGTCGGCCGCGGGGCGGCCGGCGGCCACCTGGTGGTGGAGGCCCGAGGACGGCACGGCTTCGGCTGGGATCCGGTCTTCGTCCCCGCCGGCCGCGACCGCACCTTCGCCGAGCTCGACGACGAGACCAAGGACGCGATCGGCCACCGCGGCCGCGCCTGGCGCGATCTGCTGATCCGCCTAAGTGCCGCCGATCGAAGCGCTTAGCCCACGCTGTGGAAAACTCTCCCGGGTACGGGCCGGCGGCCGGCCCGTACCCGGCCTGCACCGAATCCTGTGCTGGATTCGCAATTGACTGAAAACAAAGGGGTTGTAGTTTTTTGCATCGGCGGTTGTGCAAAATGGCTCGAAGACCTTGAAAGCGCGGGTTTCCAGCCGATTTCCGACGGGTTTTCCACAAGCTTTTGCACCGTGGCTGTGGATCGCGAGGAGCAGCCCGAGGCCGCGGCGGCGCGGGATCCGCCGGCCGCGGCCCCCGGCGCCGTTCGACGGCAGCGACATCGCGATGCATGGCCGAGCATGAGACCACCCGCCGCCGGCCCCTCGCCGCCCC
>RFGL01000016.1 GCA_003697015.1 Acidobacteriota bacterium
CTGAGATACCAGCTTTTGCATCGCGCTGGATCGTTGATTCGCCCCGGAGGGCGTCAAACGCTCGATGTTGGCAATAGCGAAATCATCAAGGGTTATTTCACCGGGCTCAATGCGAGGCTGGTAGAGGCAGCCTGATTTTTGTCACATTAGGGCTAAAGGAAAAGATGACAACAAGGTTGAGAGGCAGAAAACGTTTCACGGCCTATTCCCCCCTCTTCTCGACCGCGTAGACATGTCGCAACTTGGATATGCGACCGATAAGTTCATCTAGCCCTGAGTCCGAGTCGAGTTTGTGGGTTCCGAAGAGAGGTTGACCTCTAAGTATTTCGCCGCCGGTAAGTCGAACAAGGATTTTGTCGGATTCGGGGAGAAAGATCCTCCGCCCGGCGTCGAGCGCCACCCCGTAGTCAAAAAACATCACCTCGTCGCCGACATCGGGAAGAGGGGGGAAGGAGGGATCTCCTTTGAAAAAGCCATACTCGCCGATTCGTATCTCCGCCGACGGATAAGCCACGTACAAGATAGCTGAAACCTTCGTTCTGGGCGCCTCGTCGGGGAGCACCATATGAGAAACGCGAATCGCCAACAACGTTGCTGGCTCAGTATCGAAGAAACCAAGCTGTTGTGCGATGAGTCGACCTCGTATAATGTACCTTGAGTGTAGGATCAGTTCTTCAAGGGAGCCGTCCGGAGGCCTGCCGATGTAGTCATGATGAGTCGGCCCCCAATAGACGCCATCTGGGCGCGGACCCGATGTCCACGGATCGTAAACCGGCCTGCCACGCTCGTCAGTTCCTATAATGACCGATGGCCACGTCTTGAGGTTCTCGTAGGTGAGGCGGATGGATTCGCCCAGAACCTCCCAGTCAACCGATCCATCCTCAGCTGTCGCCAGCTCGGCGGAAATCCAGATTGGCCGCTGCGGATCTTCAGCAGCATAGAGGAGGTGTACAGGACCAGGTGGCGATTCGCTTTTCCCTTCGGGAAGAGGGTGTACGGCTTCCACCGCAGCCATTATCGCCAGCGTGAAACAGAGGACGTATTGGGGGATTTTCATCTCAGAAACCCGTTGTCGCAGATCCTGACAACCAAAGGCACGCGGAAGCTTGGAGTAACGGCAGGCATAAGCTGCCGGTAATTCTAGCGTAGCGCGCATGCGATGAGCGAGGTGCTCGATGCCGGGCCCGCCATCCGCAACGGATTCAGCTACATGCTGCGGAGGGAGCGGGCAGCGGGAGCTCAAAGCGTGCTAGTCGCCGAGGAAGGCCTCCTTGTGGGCGGCGAGGAGCTGGGGGATGAGGCTGTAGACGGCGGTCGCTTTGACCAGGTCGTCTACCGCCACGTGCTCCCGGGTGGTGTGGGCCAGCTCCTCGCGGCCGGGGGCGAAGCCGACGGTGGGGATGCCGTGGCGCCCCATGCTGGCGACGCCGTTGGTGGAGAAGGACCAGCGCGAGATCTTGGGGGGCGCCCCGACCACCGCCTCGACCGCCGCCGCCACGTCGCGCACCAGAGGGTGCTCCTCGTCGAGCAGCCAGGTGGGATAGAACTTCTCCTGGCGGGCGCGCTCGCCGCGCCAGCTGGTGGCGTCGTACTGCAAGAGCTCGACGGCGGCGTCGCCCAGGTGGGGCAGGGCGCGCAGCTCGGCGAGGGCGCTCTCCACCGTCTCGCCGGCGGTGAGACGCCGGTCGAGGTAGATGCGGGCGCTGTCGGGGACGGCGTTCAACGACGGCGTCGTGCACTCGATGGAGGTGACGGCGATGGTGCCCTTGCCGAGGAAGTCGTCGTGGCGCAGGCGCCCGTTCAGCGCCTCGACGTCGGCGATGATCGGCGCCATCTTGTAGAGGGCGTTGACCCCCGACTCGCAGTGCGCCGCGTGCACCGACCGGCCGCGGGTGGTGATCGTCGCCTCCACCCGCCCGCGGTGGCCGCGGTAGACGTCGAGGTCGGTGGGCTCGCCGAGCACCACCGCATGCGGCCGGATGCCCTCCTTCTCGATCAGATGGAGCAGGCAGTAGCCGTCGCAGTCCTCCTCCATCACCGAGGCGCAGAGGTAGATGGTGACGTCCTCCGGCAGCCCGCGCCGGCGCAGGATCTCGGCGCCGTAGGCCATGCAGGCGATCGCCGGCAGCTCGTCGACCGCGCCGCGGCCCCAGATCTCTCCGTCCTCGAACTTGCCGGCGAAGGGATCGAAGTCCCAGGCCGCCGGATCCCCCACCCCGACGCAGTCGAAGTGGCCGTCGAAGAGGATCGTGAACGGCCCCGAGCCGAGGCGCGCCACCACGTTCCCCAGGCGGTCGAAGAAGACCTCGTCGAAGCCCAGCTTCTCGTACTCCCGGCGGATGCGCTCCGCCCGTTCCCCCTCCCGGCAGCTCTCCGCCGGAATGGCGATCATCTCCCGCAGAAAACGCACCACCTCGTCGCGCCGTCCGCGTGCCGCCTCGAGCGCCGCCTTGCCTCGCTCCATGCTCGGTCCTCCTGTGGTCGACCCGCTGCCGCCCCCGTCCGGCGGACGGGCGAGCGAGTCTACCCGAAAAGCCGCCCCTGGGAAGGGGTTCATCGCGCCTCCGCCGTCCGATTCCAAGGCCGGGACGGAGGCGCCTGAGCGACTCCCCTACCCGTCGCCGCCCGGCGCCGGTCGGGTGCGGCGCTCCACCGTCTCGACGGCGGGCAGATCCGCCGCCGTCGCGCCGGCTTCGCCGAGGCGGCGCGCCGCCGGCATCACCCGCCGCTCGAGGGCGCCGACCGCCCGGTTGAAGGCCGCCACCGAGCCGTCGAGTCCGCGGCCGAGCTTGTCCAGGTGGCCGGCGAAGCGCGCCAGACGCTCGTGCAGCTCGCGTCCCAGGTCGGCGATGGCGCGGGCGTTGTGGGCCACCCGCTGCTCGCGCCAGCCGTAGGCGACGCTCTTGAGCAGCGCCAGCAGGGTCACCGGCGTCGCCGGCAGCACGCGGTGCGCGTGGGCGAAGTCGAGCAGCTCGGGATCGCTGGCAAAGGCGGCGGCGAGCGCGGCGTCGTTGGGCACGAACATGACGACGAAATCCGGCGCCCGCTCGAGCTGGCGCCAGTAGGCCCGCTGGCCGAGCTCGGCGATGCGCTGGCGCAGGGCCTTGCGGTGGGCCTCGAGGCGCCGCCGGCGCGCCTTGTCGTCCTTCTCGTCGGCGGCTTCGAGGAAGGCGTGAAGGGGCGTCTTGGCGTCGACCGGCAGCACCGCACCGCCGGGCAGGTGGACCACCAGGTCGGGCCGCAGGCCGCCGACGGTCGGCTTCTCGACGAAGTCGACGTGCTCGACAAGCCCCGCCATCTCCACCACCCGCCGCAGCTGGACCTCCCCCCAGCGGCCGCGGACGTTGGGCGAACGCAGGGCGCTGGCCAACCGGCCGGCGGTGGCGCGCAGCTCGCGGTGGGCGTCGCGCAGCAGGGCGATCTCCCGCTCCAAGCCGGCGTGGGCGCCGCGCCGCGCCAGCTCCAGCTCGCGCACCTGAGCGCGCAGCTCGGCGAGGGAGCGCTCGACCGGCGCCACCGCCGCCGCCAGGGTCTCGCCGGAGCGCGCCGCGAGCTGCTCGGCGCCGGTTTCGAGCGCCTCGCCGGCGAGGGAGCGGAAACCGTCGCGCAGGGTCTCGGTCGTTTCTTCCATCCAGGACGCCCGCTCGGCGTCGGCCTGCCGCACCGCCTCGAGCCGCGCCAGCTCGAGGCGCAGGGCGTCGCGTTCCCGCATCGCTTCCTCGGCCCCCCGCAGGCGGTCGCCGAGGAGGCGCAGGCGCTCGCCGAGGCGGGCGCTGCGCCCACCGAGCCAGAGGGCGACCAGCAGCGCGCCGGCGGCGAAGCCGAGCACGAAGGGCAGCAGGCCGCTGCCGGCCAGTTGGGGAAGCGAGCTCAAGATCGCTCGATTCTACCCTGCCTTCTTCGCCCGCCTCCCGTCACGGCCGTCGCTGCCGGAATCTGCGGCGTCGTCCCGTTCCGTCGCCGCTCGACGCACGGCGATGGTCAAAGACTCCAGCGAAGATCGGGTCGACAAGGCTGGTCCGGAGCGCGGGCGGAGTCGGGCTGGTCGCGCGCTGCCGCGTGCGTGCTGTGAGGGAGGGGTGGCTTGCAGCCGGGTTCAAAAAGTGATGGGCGGAGGGACCGCCGGTGAAAGACCAAGAGGTTTGGACTAGGGCCGGTCCCTTCCGCCCGTCCGGCGCTGACTCCCGCCTAGTCATTGCCGGATCGTGAGCAATGCCCGAAATGCAACCGGGGGGTCGTCTCAGGCGCTGTTCACGATCACAGGGTACGGCGAATGACCCAGGGGGGAAAGGGATCTGGGGCCAATGGACGGCGGGCGGGGGCCAGTGCCCGGATCGGTGCGCTCAGCTGAAGCGATCCCGGCTCATGCCGCCGGCTGGGCGAGGGCTTCGCCGGTGGGCAGGCGTTCCTCGCGCTCGAAGGGCACCTCGATCACCACCTCGACGCCGCCGCGCCGCGCGTCGCGCAGCAGGAAGCGGTGCCGCGGGCCGTAGAGCTGGGCCAGCCGCGCCCGGGTGTTGGCCAGGCCGACGCCCTCGCGCACGCCGGCCTTGCCGGCGGGCAGCCCGGGGCCGTCGTCGACCACCTCGAGCCGCAGGCGGTCGCCGCGCCGGCGGCCGCGGAGGACGATCTTGCCGGCGGCGGAGCGCATGGCGATGCCGTGGCGGATCGCGTTCTCCACCAGCGGCTGCAGGATCAGCTTCGGCACCCGCGCCTCGAGACAGCCGGGCTCGACGTCGATCGCTACCTGCAGGCGGTCGCGGAAGCGGATCATCTCGATCGCCACGTAGCGGTCGAGGAAGGCGAGCTCCTCCGATAGGGGCACCACCTGGCGGTCGTCCTTGTCGAGGGCCAACCGCAGGAGATCGGAGAGCTTGGCGATCATGCGGTCGGCGGCATCGACGTCGTGGTGCATGAGGGACGAGATGGCGTTCAGGGTGTTGAAGAGGAAGTGGGGGTGAAGCTGCATGCGCAGGGCGTTGAGCTTGGCGACCGCCAGCTGAGTCTCGAGCCGCGACGCCTTGAGCTCCCGGTCGTGGTACTTCCAGTAGTAGCGCACCGCGTGGATGGTCGCCAGGATGGCGGCATAGACCGCGAGGAAGAAGCCGAAGCCCCCGGCCAGGTAGTCGCCCAGGTGGCCGAGCAGGCTGGCGGACGCCTTGCCGATGCTGAAGTCGGTGATCAGCTGGCTCTTGAGCAGCGACAGCACGCTGTAGAGCGAGGCGATGAGCGGGCCGAAGGCGAGGTTGATCCCCAGGCGCCGCAGCCAGCAGCGACGCTCGATGGGGAACCGCCGCGCGATCCACCAGATCGGCGGTACCAGCAGCAGCCACAGGTACCAGTCGAGCAGCTCGGAGAGCATGCGGCTCCAGGGGAAGGGGTCGAGGCCCTCGGTCAGCGACTTGACGTAGAGCGGCGCGACGCTCAGCAAGCTGATCAGCAGCCAGCAGGCGAAGGCCAAGCCCCAGCGCCAGCGGCGGCGTTCGAGGGGGCTCTTGCTCGGGCGGGCGGTGGCCAGGGAGGCCAGCGCCGGATCGCTGGAATGACTCACCGGACTAGTCTACGACAAGGGCCCGGCGGGAAGTCTGCGTGCGGCCGCCGCTCAGGGCCGATCGGTGCCGTTGTCGGGGTCGGGTCGGGCGCCGCCGGGACGGATCGGTCCGTCGTCGCGGACCTTGACCGCGAAGCGCAGCTGCATCTGGAGCGTCGTCGAGCGTCCTTTGCCGACGTGCACCGAGTCGTAGCGGCTGCGGGCATAGCCCTGACCGTAGGCCTCGATGGTGTAGTTTCCCGGATCGAGGTTCAAGAAACTGAATTTGCCCAGGTCATCGGTGGTCGCTCGGCGCGGCTCGCCGCGACCGTTGCTCAGCACCACTTCGATGTCCGCCAAGGGGCGGTTGTCGACGTCGGTGACGGCGCCGAGCAGGCTGCCGGTCTCGGTCGGGTAGGTGGCCACCGAGCGGGCGATGCCGAAGAGCACCAGCCCGAGGAGCAGGACGCCGAGGTAGTAGCGGCGAAAGGTGGCGGGTTCGGTGGTGATGGTGGTCTCGTCCATGACGTCACCCCGAAGGGATCCACCGCCTGGCGGGGGGCGGATCGCGTCAGCGGATCGACCGGTGCGTGCAGCCTCGTGCAGCCCTCGGCCGGGGTCGTGCGGCCGGCGGACGACGGACGCATCCGCGCCGTCCGTCCCTCCTGCCGCAAGCTTCGTCCCAACCGTCTGTACGCAAAACTCGGACCAGGATGCGCTCCTACGCGTCGCCGCCCAATTTGGCGACGATCTGCTCGACCTCGATCTCCGCCTTGCGGATCTTGCTGCGGCACAGCTCGAGCAGCTCCGTCGCCCGCCGCAGCTCGTCCCCGAGCCGGTCGACGTCGGTCTCCTCGTTGTCGATCCGCTCGAGGATCGCCTCGAGCTCCTGCAGGGCAGCGCTGAAACTGGGGGCGTCCTTGGCTTCGGCCTTGCTCATCGATCCTCCTCCGTCACCACCGTGCTCCTGATCCTACCCGCCATGACCTCGCTGTCGAGGACGTCTCCGGGGCGCACCTGACGCGGGTTCCGCACCACCGCGCCGCGGGCGTCGCGGGTGATGCTGAATCCGCGGGCCAGGAGACGCTGGGGTGCCAGCTCGGCACAGAGCCGAGCGTGGCCGTCGAGCACCGCCGCGAGCCGCTCGAGGCGACCGCGGGCGCGGTCGCCCAGGCGCTGGACGAGCTGCTCGGGCAGCGTCCGCCGGCGCTCGAGCAGGCGCGGCCCGGCGACCGCCAACCGGCGTTCGACCTCGCGCAGACGGCGCCCCGCTTCGCCCAGCCGACGGCGGCCGAGCCGCTCGATCGCCCGGCCGGCGTCGTCCAGATTCCGCGCGGCGATCCCCAGGCGGAGCTGCGCCGCCTTCGCCACCCGTTCGCCACGCTCGACCGCGCGGCTGGCGGCCGCCAGCTGCTCGCGGGCCCGGCGGCAGATCGTCTCCTGCAGGCCGAGCACCGCCTGCTCGGCCTGGGCGGCCCGTTCGACCAGGAAGGAGGCGACCTGGGTCGGCGTCTTGAGGGCGGTGTGCGCGACCCGGTCGACGACGCTCTGGTCGGTTTCATGGCCGAGGCCGGTGAGCACCGGCAGCGGGCAGCGGGCCACCGCCTCGGCCAGGGCGCGGCCGTCGAACGCCGCCAGATCGGTGCGCGCCCCGCCGCCGCGCACCAGGACGACGGCGGCCGGCCGCCAGCCGGCCGCCGCATCCTCCGCCAGCGTCGCGATGCGCTCGAACGCCGCCAGCAGCTCGCCCTCCGCCGCCGACCCCTGCACCGAGGCGGGAAGAAGGAGGATGCGGAAGCCGTAACCGCTCTCCGCCAGACCGCTGACGAAGTCGTGGAAGGCGGCGCTGCCCCGGGAGGTGACCAGCACCAGATCGAGGACCACCGGCGGCAGGCGGCGTTGGCGATTGCGCTCCAGCAGCCCGGCGCGGGCCAGGGCCGCCAGGGTCTCCTGCCGGCGCCGGGCGAGCAGCCCGAGGCTGAACAGGGGGTCGACTTCCCGCACCACCAGCTGCACGCGGCCGGCGGGGCCGTAGAAGTCGAGCTGTCCGCGGCAGCGGATTTGGTGTCCTTCGGAGAGGGCGAGGTCGCGGGCGCGCAGGGCGCGGCGTACCCGCAGGTGGTCGCTGCGCCAGAGGACGGCCTCGAGCTTGCCGATGATGTCGTCGCCCCGCCCCTTCTCGACCAGCTCGAAGAAGAGATGGCCGCGCTGGGTGGGGCGGGCGCGGTGCACCTCGCCGACGACCCAGACCGAGCCGTAGACCTCGCCCAGGAGCTCGTGGAGCTCGCGGCCGAGGGCCGAGACGGTGTAGGTGGGCTCGGCCGGCGGTAGGTGCCAGGGCTCAGTGATAGCTCTTCAGCTCCTCGGCCGAGGTCAGGGCCAGCCCCTCGGCCCACTCGAGGGCCTCCTGGTCCTCGGGGTGGCGCTTCTTGAAGTAGTCGATCGCCTCCTTGCGTGCACCGAAGAGGCGCCACAGGAAGGTGTGGCCGGCCGGGGCGGTGAAGTAGCTGAAGTGCTCGACGCCGTCGGAGAGATCGATCTTGGCGTCGCCGTTGACGCCGATGCAGGTCGCGCCGACCGCGCGGCAGGCCAGGGTGAGGGCCTTGATCGCATCCTCGAAGTCGGCAAGCTCCTCGCGCGACAGGGCGTTGTGGTGGATGCCGATCTGGCTGCCGTCTTCTTCCGCCAGGCAGTTGTAGGGCACGTCGTAGCGGTCCATCGCCTCTTTGGTCTCGGCGGTGGTGACGAAGACGTCCTCGGTACCCTTGACTTTGTAGGCGATGGCGTAGATGTCGTCCTCGATGCGCGGGAAGGCCTCGGCGAGGAGGCTCTCGTCCTCGACGGTGAAGTAGTACAGGCGGTGGTTCAGTCGTCGCTTCATCGCGGTCCTCGTAGGGGGATCGAAACGGCTCGCTGGCCGTTGGAAGTGCGGGATCGGGCTCGCGGCACGCCGCTCGTGCTGCCGCTGAGCATTGTAACAAAGCGCCGCTGCGGTGGATTCCGCGCGGTCGCTCAGCGGCCGGCCGGCGGCCCGGCGAAGCGATCGAAGACCGCCCGTTCCTCGTCGCTCAACCAGCCGGCGGCGAGGAAGACCTTGTCGCCGCGGGCGGGCAGGGGGATGCGGGCGGTCGACAGCTCGCGGCCGACGCCGTCGCAGTCGAGGGGCAAGAACGACGCCAGGCCGCGGCATGCCTTGACCAGCTGGCCGAGGAGGCGGCTTTCGATGGTCACCGCCAGGGTCTCGGGCAGCTCCTCGAAGGTGATCTCGTAACCGTCCGGCCGCCGCGCCAACCGCATCGAGCCGGCGACCCTGAGCTCCTGGCGCGGCACCACCACCTCGTCTTCCAGGCGGCTTTCGACGCCGGCCTTGATCACCGCGACGAGCCGCCCTTCCCCCTCCAGCTCGACGGTGAAGTCGGCGGCGATCAGGTCGTCGCGGAGTCGGCGCAACGCCAGGCGATTGCCGTGCACCGCCATGCGCTGGCTCGGCGAGCTCACCCTGATCGACAGCGGCCCGCGCTCGATCGGCAGCAGCTCCGGCGCCAGATCGACGTGGACCCCGTTCACCTTGCTCAAGGTGAGCGTCGCGAGCTCGGGGGACGCCGCGGCAGCGCCGCCGAGGACGAGGCCGAGGACGAGCGTGCGGGTGATGGCGATCATGGGTAGTATCCGGCGATGGTGCGCGCTTTCAGCTTGCGGCCGCCAGCGCGGACCTCAACCCGCACCTGACGGTAGGTGCCGGGCTCGCCGATCTGGTCGGAATTGTACGCCACCAGGTACTGGCTGCGCAGTTCCTCTTCGATCTCGTCGTAGACCGAGCTCAGCTCGTCGGCGTTCTTGATGTAGAAGGTCCGCCCGCCGGTCTGCTCGGCCAGGCTCTCGAGCTTCCTGCGCACCCCGATCTCGGCGCGTCCGATGCGCAGGCCGATGGCGTAGATCGCCACGCCGCTGATGCGGGCGTACTCGAGGGCCTCGGGGAAGCTGATGGTCGACGACGTGTCCTCGCCGTCCGACAGCAGCACCAGCGCCCGCCGGCCGCGGATGCCACGGAAGTAGTAGAGGCTGGTGACCACCGCGTCGTGGAGCGAGGTCGAGCCGCTGGCGAGCAGGTCGGCGAGGCGCTCGGCCACCGCGCCGACGTCCGAGGTGCGCGGCATGAGCAGCGCCGGGCGGTCGGAGAAGGCGAGGGCGAAGCACAGGTCCTTGGGGGTGATGATGTTGTCCAGGAAGGCGACCGCGGCGCGCTTGGCCTCGCTCAGCGACTCGAACATCGAGCCGCTGGTGTCGATGGTGATGCCGAGGGTCAGGGGGAGGTCCTCGACCAGCTCGAACTTGCTGATCGTCTGCGGTCGCTCGTCTTCCCAGACCTTGAAATTGCTCGCCTCCAACCCCTTGACCAGGCGACCGTTGCGATCGGTGACGGTGGTGTAGAGCTCGACCAGGTTGACGTCGACCTCGTCGATGCCCGGCGGCGGGTTGAGGAAGCGTACGTCCTCGGCCTGGCTGCCGTCGTCGAGCTGGGCGACCACCGTCAGGTAGTTGAGGTCGGTGGCGCTGCCGCTGGCCGGCGGCGCCTCGACGGTCGCTTGCCACGGCGGTTTCTCGATCACCGCCTGCTCCACCTCGTTGACGCTGAAGATGACGCGCTCGACCTTGCGCTCCTCCGGCACCACCACCTCGACCTTGGCCTCGATCGGCCCGGAGGCGCGGTTGCCCCGCGGCGGCTCGACGATGCGTACCTTGAGCTGGCCGCGCGGCTGGTTGAGCACCACCTCGTCGCTCGCCACCAGCTCCCCCTGCTCGTCGTAGCCCTCGACCCGCACCACCTGTTCGAGCGGGAAGGGGGGCAGGCGCAGCTCGGCGGTGAACGGCGGCCGGCTGCGCTTGAAGACCTGTTTGTCGTCGAGGAAGAAGAGCACCGTCCGGATGCGCGAGCCGGTGACCAGGGCCTCCGCCCGCCACAGGCCGAAGACGACGTCCGATTCCGGCGGCACCAGGATCAGGCTGTCGTAGCCGGCGAGGCGCTGCTTCTTGAGCTCGTCGCCGAGAGCGACGATCGCCTCCGGCGGCACCGGCGGTAGGTTCTCCGGCGGCGTCGGCTCGCGGGGCACCACGAAGCCGCGGGCGAAACGCAGCTCGCGGCCGGTGAGCTCGTCGACCACCCGCAGGCGGGCGACGAAGCCCTCCTGCGGCCGCAGCCGGCGCGGCGCGATCAGCGCCACCGGCACCGCCGCTGCCGGCGGCTGCAGCAGGAAGCGCATGCGGAAGGTGTCGAAGATCTCGCCGTTTTTTTCGAGCTCGCCGGCGATGGTCAGGCGCATCTCCGAGCGCTCGTTCTCATTGGTCAGCACCCCGAGCTCGGCCTCCGGCGGCAGGACGACGACGAACTGGGTCTCCATGCGCTGGCCGGCGCGTTGCGGAAAGGCCAGCTCGAGGCTGCCGGCGGGGATCTTGGCCGCCGGCGGCAGCTCGGTGCGGGCGGCCCGGGCCGCCCAGGCGGCGAGGTCCGGCGGCGGCTTGAGGAAGCTGGTCAGCTCGGCGTTCTTCGGCCGCCCGGGCAGAAAGCCGTAGAGGCCGTCGACGCCGCTCGCCAGGTCGACGATCTCGACTTCGTCGCACAGCTGCTTGTCGAACCGCTTGCCGCGGATGAAGTTGCGGTTCTCCTCCCATTGCAGCATGAAGTACTCCATCTCCTCGGTGTAGAGCACCCGCTTGCCGTCGACCGGCAGCCACAGGCGGTAGGGAGTGCCGGGCTTGGGGCGATAGAGCAGCAGCTGCTGGAGGCCGTGCTCGTCGGCGCCGGTGAGGCTCTTGGGATAGCGCCAGATCTCCAGCGGCTTGTAGACCTCGATGCAGTCGATCAGCTGGCGCTCGACCGGAGGGCCGTGGAGGAAGAGCAGCTTGGCCCGGTCGTCGAGCAGGGAGAGGAACTCCTGCGCCACCAGATCCTGGCGCCGGGCGATTCCGTCGCGCAGCTCGTTGGCCGGCGTTTCCGGGATCGGATCGTGATCGAGGAAGCGATCGATGAAGCTCTGGCGGCTGATGCGGTCGCCGTCGAGGAGCTCGTCGAGCTGGGCGCCGGTGAGCAGCAGACCGGGGCCGTCCTGGAGGAAGGCCCGCTGCTCCTCCGGCCATTGGAGGGCGAGGGCGAAGTGGGATTCGTCGCGGGTCAGCGCCGCGCTGCTGGCGCCGATGAGGGCCAGGGCGAGGATCGGGAGCATCCACAGTCGGGTCTTCATTCGCATGGCGTCGGCGTGCTGCACAGAAGATGCCATCCGTTCGTCTCAAGCTGATCGGCGCCGTCTTGCGGGGGGCTCCCCCGCAGGGTACGCGGGCGATCGCCGCAGCGGATCTTCAGGCGGACCTCTAGCGGACCTCTATATACTGGGCTGGCATCAGGCGACGGCGGCGCCGGACGGGCGCTCCGTCTACCCTATACCATCGGCCGCCCAGCCGAGCGCCATCGCGGGGGAACCATGCCCTTTGTCCGACAGAACGAGCCGATCGAGAACTGGCTCGACGGCGACTACGCCCAGGGCTTCGCCCTGTTGAGCCGCAAGGAGAAGCGCCAGGACCGCAACGGGCGCGACTACCTGGACCTCGAGCTCAAGGACGCCAGCGGCTCGATCGTCGGCAAGGTATGGCCCGACAACGCGGCGGTCAACGGCGACTACAGCGAGCACGATTTCGTCGCCTTCAAGGGCACGGTGCGTCTGTTCCGCGATCAGTTGCAATTGAGCATCGATCATCTGCGCCGTGCCGACGAGCGCGACCGCGAGCAGGGCTTCGACCCCGAGAAGCTGATCCCCACCGCTCCCGGCGGCCTCGATCGCTGGTGGAAGCGGCTGGTGGCGATCTACCCCGGGGCGATCGAGCAGCCCCTCCTGAAGCGGCTGGTGGAGGAGGCCCTGGGGCGCTTCGGCGATCGCTTGAGGGTGCATCCGGCGGCGCGCAGCATCCACCACGCCTACCGCGGCGGCCTGCTCGAGCATACGGTGACCATGGCCGAGCTGGCGCTCAAGGTCTGCGACCAGTACCCGGAGGTCGACCGCGACGTGGTGCTGGTCGGCGTCCTCTTTCACGACCTCGGCAAGCTCGACGAGCTCGCCCCCATGCCCGCCGCCGACTACACCGTCGCCGGCCACCTGGTCGGTCATCTGGTGATCGGCCGCGACATGCTGCGCCAGTGTTGCGCAGCGCTCGACGGCCTGCCGGAGGAGCTCCGCCTCCATCTCGAGCACCTGGTGCTCAGCCACCACGGCCACCGCGCCTTCGGCAGCCCGGTCGAGCCCAACACGCCGGAAGCCTTCGTGCTCTACTTCGTCGACGACCTCGACTCGAAGCTCAACCAGCTGCGCGGCGCCCGCCGCGGCGACGGCGGGCCGATCCAATACGTGCGCGGGCTCGACCGTCACGTCTACGTCGCCGCGCCGCCGCGCGAAGACGAAGATTCCGCCTGAGCCGCCGTCCGCCCCGGCGAGCGCCGCGTCATCTGCCGGGGACGCTCGGTTCAAGCCAGCATCGCTCCGGCCTCCGCCGCGCCAGGTCGGGGATCATGCGGGCGAGTCGGATCGGTAGTCGCGCTTGCGCCCCGGGAAGGCGGTTCGAGGCGCGAGGCCGACGATCCGCGGCGCCGGCGATCGGCCTCCGGGCGCCGGCGCGGTACGATGGTCCTCCTGATCGCAAGGAGGACGTGATGGGCTTTCTCGACCGCATGCTCGGGGATCTGATCCAAGACTCGACCGGTCTCCCTGCGCGCCGTCTGGTGCGCGCGGTGGGGGCGAAGAACATCCTGCTGGTGGGGGGCGCCATGCTCGCCGGCGGCCTGGCGTCGGAGAAGCTCGGCCAGGCGGGGGCTTCCGGCCCGGCTCCCCAACCGAGGACGCCGCCGCCGCCCCCTGACGCCCCCGCCGTCGTGCC
>RFGL01000150.1 GCA_003697015.1 Acidobacteriota bacterium
CCGGCGGCGGCTTGCGGCAGCCGCCGGGCCGTGCGGCGCGGCATTCCGAGGCACAGCAACAGGTGGAGGACATCCGATGGAGATCACCCAGGTCAAGGTCTTCCCGGTGCAGGAAGAGAAGCTCAAGGCGTTCGTCTCGGTGGTGCTCGATCATTGCTTCATGATCAACGACATCAAGGTGATCCAGGGCAAAGAAGGGCTCTTCCTCAGCATGCCGAGCCGGCGCAAGAAGAACGGCGAGTTCAAGGACGTCGCCCACCCGCTGAACAACGCCACCCGCCGCCTGCTCGAGGAGCGGGTGCTGGCCGAGTACCGCCTGGTGGTCGACGATCCGACGCCGCGCCGCCCCGACCGCGCAGAGGCCGGCGTTCCGGCGGCCGGCGTTCCGGCGGCCGGCGCTCCGGCGGCGGTTCCCGTCTCGCCGCCGGCGGAGGAGGCGGTGGCCGACGAGCGCACCTTGGAGGAGGTCCAGGAACTCCACCTCCGCGACTCCTTCTGGACCGTCAGCTAGGCGGCGGCCGGCGCGTCCGCCGCCGCTCTGCGGACGCCGCGACATCCCCAACTCAGGACCGAGCCGATGATGTACGGAGAGCTCAAGATCGTCGCCGGCCGGGCCCACCGCGGCCTGGCGCAGGAGATCTGCGCCTATCTCAAGATCCCCCTGGCCAAGGTCGAGTGCTTCAACTTCTCCGACGGCGAGATCTTCTGCCAGATCCAGGAGAACGTCCGCGGCGCCGACGTCTTCGTCATTCAGCCGACCTGCCCGCCGGTCAACGACAACCTGGTCGAGCTGCTGATCTTGCTCGACGCGATGAAGCGTTCGTCGGCCATCCGCACCACCGCCGTGCTGCCGTACTACGGCTACGCCCGCCAGGACAAGAAAGACGCCCCGCGGGTGCCGATCACCGCCAAGCTGGTCGCCGACCTGGTGTCGGCGGCGGGCGCCGACCGCATCCTGACGATGGACCTCCACGCCGCCCAGATCCAGGGCTTTTTCGACGTGCCGGTGGATCACCTCTTCGCCGCTCCGGTGGTGCTGGAGGCGATCCGGGCGCTGGAGATCCCCGATCTGATGATCGTCTCCCCCGATGCCGGCGGCGTCGAGCGGGCGCGGGCCATCGCCAAGCGCCTGCAATGCGGCCTGGCGATCGTCGACAAGAGGCGGGTGAGCCCCAACGAGGCGGCGGTGATGCACGTCATCGGCGACGTCGAGGGGCGCAACGTGCTCATCCTCGACGACATCATCGACACCGCCGGCACCCTCAGCCACACGGTGGAGGCGCTGAAAGAAAAAGGTGCCGAACGGGTGCTTGCGGTCGGCGTCCACGGTATACTCTCCGGCCCGGCGCTGGAGCGCATCGAGGCGGCGCCGGTCGAACAGATCCTGGTCACCAACACCACGCCCCTGGAAGACAAGCTGCGCCGGTGTGCCAAGCTGCGCGGGCTGTCGGTCGCACCGCTCCTGGGGGAGGCGATCCGCCGGATTCACGAGAACAGCTCGGTCAGCTCGCTCTTCGTCTGAGAGAGGGGCAGGCGACGCGAGCCGAAGCCATCGATACGAAGGAAGAGCACCATGAGCGAGGTCACCATCGAAGTTCAGAAACGACAGGCCACCGGCAAGAACGCCAACCGCCGCCTGCGCGCCGGCGGGAAGTTGCCGGCGGTGGTCTACGGCGCCGGCCAGGAGGCGGTGCCGATCGTCGTCGAGAGCGACGCGATCAGCAACGTGCTGCGCACGGCGAGCGGTGAGAACACCCTCTTCCTGCTCAAGCTGGCGGGCAGCAAGTCGACCCGTCACGCCATGATCCGCGAGCTGCAGAGCGACCCGATCACCGGCCGCTTGATCCACGTCGACTTCCAGCGCATCAAGATGTCGGAGACGGTGAACGTGCAGGTGCCGGTCGAGATCGTCGGCCAGGCGAAGGGGGTCAAGAACCAGGGCGGCATCCTCGATTTCGTCAGCCGCGAGGTGGAGGTCGAGTGCCTGCCCAACAACATCCCGCCGGCCATCGAGCTCGACGTCAGCGAGCTGGAGATCGGCGACCACGTCGAGGCCGGCCAGCTGAGCCTGCCCGAAGGGGTGAAGCTGCTCGACGAGCCGGAGCGGGTGATCGTGTCGATCGCCGCGCCGGCGATCGTCGAGGAGAAGGCGGAAGAAGAGGAAGAGGAGCTGCTGGAGGCCAAGGCCGAGGAGCCCGAGGTCATCGGTCGCGAGAAGGAAGACGAGGGCTGACGGCTCGCCGGAACCATGGCGCACGAGGAGCTCCAAGCGGACCGGGCGCTGGTCTGCGGTCTGGGCAATCCCGGAGCGCGCTACCGGGACACCCGCCACAACGTCGGCTTCCGGGTGATCGAGGAGCTCGCGCGCCGCTGCGGCGTCGAGCTGGGCGAGCGGCTCTGCGGCGCCCGGGTCGGGCGTTCGGGGCGGCTGGTGCTGGCCCAGCCCCGGACCTACATGAACCGCAGCGGCCATGCCGTGCGCTGTCTGGTCGAGAGCCTGGAGATCGCACCGCAGCGGGTGCTGATCGTCTACGACGAGGTCCACCTGCCCCTCGGCCGCCTGCGCCTGCGGCGGCGGGGCAGTCCCGCCGGCCACCGGGGCATGGCGTCGGTGCTCGAGAGCCTGGGCACCGACGAGGTGCCGCGGCTGCGGGTGGGGATCGCCGGCGAGGATCTGCCGGCGCCCGGCGAGGAGCTGGTGGACTACGTGCTGTCGCCCTTCTCCGCGGCGGAGGAGGACGTGATCGCCGCAGCCGTGGAGCGAGCGGCGGAGGCCTGCCAGCGCTGGCTCGAGGACGGCATCGAGGCAGCGATGCAGGAATTCAACGCCTAGGCAACAACTGCGCGGCGTCCGACGGCGGGGCCGGCAGACGGAAGGAGGAGACTCTGTGGACAGTCAGTGGATCTGGTACGCCATCCCGGCAAGCGGTGCCCTGGGGCTCGCATTCGCCCTCTGGCGCAGCGGTTGGATCAACCGCCAGGAGGCCGGCGACGGCCGCATGACCGAGATCGCCGGGCACATCCGCTCCGGCGCGATGGCCTTCCTCAAGCGCGAATACACGGTGCTGTCGATCTTCGTCCTCGTCGTCGCGGCGCTGCTCGCCTGGCTCAACAGCGGCCAGCCGGAAAGCTCCTGGCTGATCGGCCTCTCGGTCCTGGCCGGCGCCCTGTGCTCGGCGGCGGCGGGATTCTTCGGCATGCGGGTGGCGACGGCGGCCAACGTACGCACCGCCGCCGCGGCCCGCAGCAGCCTGAACGACGCCCTGCGCGTGGCCTTCGCCGGCGGCGCGGTGATGGGCTTCTGCGTCGTCGGCCTGGGGGTCCTGGGCCTGTCGCTCCTCTTCCTGCTCTACGGTTCCATCTTCGGCGACGACCTCAATCGGGTGATCACCGTCCTCACCGGCTTCTCCTTCGGCGCCAGCTCGATCGCCCTCTTCGCCCGCGTCGGCGGCGGCATCTACACCAAGGCGGCGGACGTCGGTGCCGACCTGGTGGGCAAGGTCGAGGCCGGCATCCCGGAGGACGATCCGCGCAACCCGGCGGTGATCGCCGACAACGTCGGCGACAACGTCGGCGACGTCGCGGGCATGGGGGCGGACCTCTTCGAGTCCTACGTCGGCGCCATCGTCGGCTCCCTGGTGCTGGGGGTGGCGGCGCAGAGCCAGAGCGGCGGCTCGAGCGCGGTGCTGGTGCTGCTGCCCCTGGTGCTCGCCGGCGCCGGCATCGTCGTCTCCCTCGCCTCGACCTTCCTGGTCCGTACCCGGGAAGGAGGAAACCCCAGCCATGCCCTGCACACCGGCACCTGGGTGGCGGCGGTGGCGATGCTGGTGGCGACCTTCTTCGTCACCCGCGCTCTGGTCACCGATACCTTCCAGCTGCCGGGCAGCGACAAGAGCTTCGGCTCCCTGGGGATCTTCCTGGCGATGGTCGCCGGCCTGGCGGCGGGGGTGGCGATCGGCATGATCACCGACTACTACACCGCGGCGTCGAAAAAGCCGGCGCAGCAGATCGCCGCCGAGTCGGAGACCGGCGCCGCCACCAACATCATCGCCGGCCTCGCCCTCGGCATGCGCTCGACCGCCTGGCCGATCGTGGTTCTGGTGGCGGCGATGCTGGTGGCCTACGATCAGGCCGGGCTCTACGGCATCGCCATCGCCGCCCTCGGCATGCTGTCGACCACCGGCATCCAGCTGGCGGTCGACGCCTACGGCCCGATCGCCGACAACGCCGGCGGCATCGCCGAGATGGCCCACCTCGGCAAGGAGGTACGCTCGCGCACCGATCAGCTCGACGCGGTGGGCAACACCACGGCGGCGATCGGCAAGGGCTTCGCCATCGGCTCGGCGGCGCTCACCGCCCTGGCGCTCTTCGCCGCCTACCGCACCACCGCCAAGGTGGAGGTCATCGACCTGACGGATCCGATCGTCATGGGCGGCCTCTTCCTCGGCGCCATGCTGCCCTTCCTCTTCTCCTCCCTGGCGATGAAGGCGGTGGGCACCGCGGCCTACAGCATGATCGCCGAGGTCCGGCGGCAGTTCCGCGAGATCCCGGGCCTGCTCGAAGGCAAGGGCACGGCGGATTACGCCCGCTGCGTCGACATCTCGACCCAGGGGGCGATCAAGGCGATGCTGGCGCCGGGCCTGTTGGCGGTGATCACCCCGATCGTCGTCGGCTACGTCGACAAGCACGCCCTCGCCGGCCTGCTCGCCGGGGTCACCGCCAGCGGCGTGATGATGGCGATCTTCCAGGCCAATGCCGGCGGCGCCTGGGACAACGCCAAGAAGCACATCGAGTCCGGCGCCCACGGCGGCAAGGGCTCCGACGCCCACAAGGCGGCGGTGGTCGGCGATACCGTCGGCGATCCCTTCAAGGACACCTCCGGCCCCAGCCTCAACATCCTGATCAAGCTGATGTCGGTGGTGGCGCTGGTGATCGCGCCCCTCCTGGTCTAGCAGCCCCCCGCCCGGGCGACGCCGTCGCCCCGTCGCCCGGGCCGGACCCTCTCGCCGCCGCCGGCGGCCTAGAGATTCGCTCCCCGGGGGATCGATTCATCGCCGCCGCGGTGGATTTGCGCGCCGCCCCGCGCGGGGCTTGCTTTTCGCCGCCGCGCGGGTAGAATACGGCCTTCGCCGTCCGCCCCGCGGGGCGGACGCTACGCCAACCACCTCTCTGTTCCGCGCCGACGCAGCGGGACCCGAGGCCAGAGGGAGGTCGCAGATGACCCGCACCTACGAGCTGGGCTTCATCGTCGATCCACGCCAGTCCGACGAAGCGGTCCAGGAGATCACCGGCAAGTACCGCGAGATGATCGAGGCGAGCGGCGCCGAGGTCACCAAGGTTGACTTCTGGGGCCGGCGCAAGCTCGCCTATCCGATCCAGAAGTTCAACGAAGGGAAGTACGTCTTCCTCTACATCTCGAGCACCAACGGCGCGCCGCCGTTCCCCGACGTCGAGCGCCTGATGAATCAGAACGACAAGATCCTGCGCTACCTGACCGTGCGCACCGATCTCGACCTCAAGCGGGCGGCGCGCAAAGGCAAGCCGGGTACCCCCGGCGGGCCGCCGAAGGCCGTCAAGGCCGAGGCGGAAGGAGGGAAGGACTGATGGCCAGACGACGCGTTTTCTATCGCCGCCGCAAGGTCTGCAAGTTCACCGTCGAGGGCATCGAGTACATCGACTACAAGGACACCAAGCTCCTGCAGCAGTACATCCTCGAGCGGTCGAAGATCCTGCCGCGCCGCATCTCCGGCACCTCCGCCCGCCACCAGCGCATGCTGGCCAAGGCGATCAAGCGCGCCCGTCACCTGGCGCTCATCCCCTTCACCTCGGACTAGGAGACCGCGATGGCCGCAACCAAAGTCATCCTGCTCGAGGATACCCGCCGTCTCGGCAAGCGCGGCAGCACGGTCAAGGTGAAGCCGGGCTACGCGCGCAACTACCTCATCCCCCAGGGCATCGCCCTCGAGGCGACGCCGGGCAACGTGGCCTTCTTCGAGCAGCAGAAGAAGAAGATCGACGCCCGCCACCTGAAGAAGATCGGCGAGGCGCAGGAGCTGGCGGCGCAGATCGCCGGCCTGTCGGTCTCGATCGCCAAGCGGGTGGGGGAGAAGGAGACCCTCTACGGCTCGGTGACCACCGCCGAGATCGCCGAGCGCCTGGCGCGCCAGGGCATCACCGTCGACAAGCGCCGCATCCACATCGCCGAGGGCGGCGTCGGCATCAAGACCCTGGGCGAGCACAAGGTGACCATCGACCTGCATCCGGAGGTCACCGCCGAGCTGACCGTCAACGTGGTGGCCGAGGAATAACGCCGGCGGCGCCGCATGGCGGACGAGCACGATCCGAAAGCCGGCCCCGGGGCGCCTCCTCCCACGGCGCCACCGGGGGACGGTGAATCGGCCGGCCAGCGCCTGGAGCGCTTCCTCGGCACCCCGACCCGCGATCTCGACGACTGGTTCTGGCTCTGGCAGGGGGATCACCCGTTCCCCCTGCGCCGCCGGCCCGGCCTGCTCGGCCGGCTGATCGCCGGCGTCAAGCGCCTGCTGCGTCCGGTGGTGCGGCTGGCCACCGCCGAGCTGTGGGATCGCCAGCGGGTCTTCAACCTGATCCTCATCGAGCGGTTGATCGAGGAGAGCCGGCATCGCGCCCAGCTGGAGCAGCACCTGCGGGCGGTGCATCGCGACCACCAGGCGGCGATCGAAGCCCACGCCCGGCGGCTCGAGGAGCTCGACGTGCGGGTTGCCGACGGCCTGCGCGACGTCCTCGGTCACAACGACGCCCTCTTCGCCCGCGTCGACCAGAAGCTCGACCTCTACCGCCGCGAGGCGCGGCGGCTCCACGGCCGCCTGGGGGCGCTGGTGGCGGCGCAGGAACAGGCCGCCGCGCCGCCCGCCGCGGTGTCCGAGGTCCTCACCGAGCAGGCCTACGGCGCCCTCGAGCACCGCTGCCGCGGCAGCCGCGAGGAGATCCGCCGGCGGCTTCGGGTCTACGTTCCGTACCTGGAGGAGCGGGCGCCGGTGCTCGACCTCGGTTGCGGCCGCGGCGAGGCCCTCGAGCTGCTCGCCGAGCACGGCATCGCCGCCCGCGGCGTCGACGCCAGTGGAGAGATGGTGGCCCGGTGCCGCGAGCACGGCCTGACGGCGGTTCAGGGCGACCTCTTCGACCACCTCGCCGGTGAGCCGGAGGAGAGCCTGGGCGGCGTCGTCTCCTTCCACGTCGTCGAGCACCTTCAACCGGCCGAGCGCGCCCGCCTGGTGCACCTGGCATGGCGCGCCCTGCGGCCGGGCGGGGTGCTGATTCTGGAGACCCCGAGCCCTCTCTCCCTGGTCGCCGGGGCGCGCAACTTCTGGGCCGATCCCACCCACCTGCGGCCGGTCCATCCGGCGAGCCTGGAGGTGCTGATGCGCGAGGCCGGCTTTGAGCCCATCCACCGTCTCGACCTGCAACCCTTCCCCGCCAGCGACCGCCTGCCGGAGATCGAGCTCGACGATCTGCCCGGTGAGCAGCGCGCTCTGGCCGACGGCGTCAACCGCCTGCGCGACGCCTTGGACGATCTGCTCTACGGCAATCGCGACTTCGCTCTCGTCGGCCACAAGCCGTGAGCGGCACGTCGATCCGCCGATAGCGCGTCGCGTCCCTCGAGCCCTTCCCCGGGAGGGACCGATCGACTCACCAGCGGCCGCTGAGGGTGAAGGCACCCCAATCGCGGTAGGCGGGAAACGCCCGGCGGGTGGCGCGTTGGGCGCGGGCGAAGGCGTCGAGCTTGGCGTCGCCGTCGCGCAGGCGGCGGTAGAGGGTGGTGAAGAAGATGGTGGCGGCGTCGCTGTCGGCTTCCCACAGGGTACCGGCGATGGTGGCGGCGCCGGCGAGGAAGAGGCTGGCGGGTAGGCCGCGGGGATTGTCGCCGCGGTCGAAGCGGCCGAGGGCGGTCTCGCAGGCGCCGAGGGAGAGGAGCTCGAGGCCGCGCAGGTCGAGGCCGAGGATCTCGTAGGCGTGGAGCACCCCGTCGTCGCCGTCCTGAGGGGCGAGGTAGAGGCGCTGGAAGGCGGGGGCGGCGACCCGGTGCTGGCCGTGGGTGGCGACGTGCACCATGGCCTTCGTCGCCAGGGCGTCGGCGAAGGCCGCCTCGGTGGCCCGCGCGCCGGTGAGGGCGCCGCCGCCGAAGAGGGCGGCCACCGCCCGCGCCTCGGCCGCCAGACCGTCCAGCGGCGGCAGGCGGTGCGGGTTGTCGGCGGCGAAGTCGAGGCCGAGGGCGGCGACGCCGCGCCGCGCCCGTGGCCTGTTGTCGCCCTCGTCGCCGCCGTCGAGGAGGGCGAGGCCGGGCAGGTAGGTGACGATCCACTCCGCCGCCAGCGGCCGATCCTCGTCCCCCAGCAGGTGGAAGGGGAAGACGTGCAGCGGCCCGTGGGGCGCGATCACCAGGTGGTCATGGCCCGCCGCCCTGAGCTCCGCCAGCAGCGGCCCGATCCCGCCGCCGAAGAAGCTTTGCTTGAGCTCGGCCAGGGTGCGGGCGACCTCCGGGACGACGTTGGCCGGCCCGGGGTCGCCGTCGATCAGCCGCTGGCGGAGGTCGGCGATCAGAGGCGCGAAGAGGCTGGCGGCGACCGCCGCCTCGCCGTTTCCCACCCAGGCCATGCCCCCGGGCAGGTCGGGGACGATGCCGGCGGTGAGCCGGCAGCGGTCGCGGGTGAGGAGCAGCACGTAGAGGCCCAGTCGGCCGTCCGGGCTGGGGCCTATGAAGTAGGAGAGCAGCACGCTGCGCCGGCCGAGGGCGGAGCGCAGGCGGTCGGGGGCGCGCAAGAGGCCGGCGCGGTCGACGCCCTGGGCGCGCAGCCGGCGGTCGAGGCGCTCGTCGTAGCGCTGCTCGAGGTTGGCCAGTACCTCGGCCGGGCCGGCACCCGGTCGCCGCGTGCCGGGGCCGGCGTAGGCCGCCAGCAGGAGCTCCTCGCCGAGCGCCGGCGAGCTCTCCTCCGTCCCCGCGGCGGCCACCTCCGCCCGCAACTCGGCGATGCGGGCGAGGAGAGCGCGGCCGCCGTCGTCGTCCTGCCAGCGGTAGCTCTCCGGCCGTCCCAGGGCGGCGGCGAAGCCGTGGCCCTTGGCCACCTGCCAGAGGAAGAGTAGCGCCGCCTCGTTGCCGCCGCCGGGCGCCGCCATGCGCGCCAGGACGGCTTGGCAGAGGCGCTGCAGGAGCTCGGTAGCGCGCGCGCCGCGCGCCTGCTCGAGGGCCAGGGCATGCGCGCCGAGGGCGACGACCAGGTGCTTGATGCCGGCATCGCCGGCGCGGCCGGCGAGATCAGTCAAATTCGTCAGCTGGTCGAAGGCGAGGGTCCAGAGGGCGAGGTCGACGAAGCCGCCGAGGGTCGCGGCGTAGTGCTCGATGGCGCGGTCGGCGTCGTCGGCCTCGACGGCGTTGACCGCCACGCCGAGGTGGAGGAAGGCCGCCAGCTGACGCAGGGGGGCGGCGAAGCGCTCGCCGAGCACCGGCGCCCGCTCGCGGGCCTCGTGGAGGAGCTCCAGGGCCTCGTCCTCGCGGTCGACGGTCGGCCCCCAGATCGCCAGGCCGACGAGGCCCGCCGCCAGCGTCTCCTCGCCCCAGCCCTCAGCCTCAGCCCGCCGGCGCAGGGCCGCCGCCAGCTCGATCAGGGGCCGGCGCGGCGCGGCCGCCGGCGCCGTGCCGAGGGCGGGGGCCAGGAGCCGCAGCTCGAGCTGGTGGTGGCTTTGGATCAGGGTCTCGTCGCCCTGGGAGCGCACCAGGGGGCGCAGGGCGACCGCCGTCTCGAGGGCGGTGCGCGGATCCCGCCGGCGCTGGCCGTGGGCCAGGTTGGTGAAGAGCTCGATCGCCAGGCGCGGGCCGAGACGGCGGGCGGCGTCCTCGGGGGAGGTGCCGGCGAGCTCCTCGAGGCGGGGGTCGCCGGTCGCTTCGCCGTGGTAGGCCAGGGTCTGCTCGAGGGCCGCCACCTCGCGCGGCGAGGTCGCCGGGTCGAAGAGCGCCAGGGCGGCGCGGGCGCTCGTGACGATCTCCTCGCGATCGACCTCCAGGCCGATCACCACCGACCAGGTGAGGGCCTCGGACAGGCCCTTCAGCGCCCGCGCGCGGCCTTCGCCGCCGGTGACGGCGGCGGCGCGGCGCAGGTAGGCGGCGGCGGCGGGGAAGGCGCTCTCCGGCGGCGGCAGGCGCAGGCCGTCCTGCCTTAGGGTGGCGATGCGATCCCCCAGCTCGTCGTCCAGGCGCCGCTGCCACAGTCGGTACTGGGCCGCATAGTCGATCGACGAGCGGCCGGCGACGTAGGGATCGAGGTGGAGGGCGCCGAGGTCCTGCATCAGCTGGCCGTAGGTCTCCTGGTCGCCCGTCCCCCGGGCGCGGGCGGCGAGGTCCTCGGCGCGCGCCACCGCGTCGTGGAAGAGGCGGCCGTCGGGCACGTCGGCGACGGCGCGATGGACCACCCACATCCAGGCGGGAACGGCGATCTTCTGAAGCGCCGCCCGCGCCTTGCCGTCGGGGAGCGCGTCGAGGGCGGCGAGCAGCAGACGCAGCAGGGCGACGGCCGACCGCCAGTCGCCGCGCGAGGCGACGCGATCGGCGCGCATCGCCAGCATCTCGACGTAGAGCGGCGACAGCTCGCCGGCGACCGCCTCGTCCGCCGCCAGCCGGAGGGCGTGCCGGCGGCTGATCTCCCCGGCTCCGAGGCGCCGCCACAGCCTTTCGATCGGCCCGGGGCCGAATTCGTAGGCCCGCAGATCGGCGGCGAGGGAGCCGTACAAGCGACGGATCGCCCGCAGCTCGCCCAGGGCGCCTGCGGCCTCCTCCGGCGGCAGGCTTCCCGCCCAGGCCTCGAGCCGCGGCCAGCGGCCGGGGTCGAAGAAGGAGGGATGGGCGTAGAGAAAGGGCAGTGCCCGTGATGGCGGCAGCGCGATCAAGGTGCGGAATCGTTCGATGAATGACATGGATTTTGACCTCTCAGCGGAACCCAACCCCCACCAGGATCATCGGGTCATCAACCGGATGAAGTCATCGTGGCCTGTCTGCCAAGATACTGTAGCTCGAACATAATGTCCATGCTACAGTATTAGCGCAATGAAGCTGCCGTTCCTCGACCGCGACGACGAGACCCGCCGCCTCCGCCGACTGATCGGCCGCAAGCAGGGCGCCTTCGGCGTGCTCTACGGTCGCCGGCGCTGCGGCAAGTCGCGCCTGCTGCGCGAGGTCTTGCCCGCTGGACGATCGGTCTACTACGTCGGCGACGATCGTCAGGCGGCGCTCCAGCGGCGCAGCGTCGCCGCCGAGATCGGCCGGCTGCTGCCGGGCTTCGACCGGGTGCCCTATCCCGACTGGGATGCTCTCTTCGCCCGCTGGTGGGCGGAGGCGCCGTCGGGGGCGGTCCTGGTGCTCGACGAGCTGCCGGCGCTGGTGGCGCAATCCCCGGAGCTGCCGAGCCTGCTGCAACGCTACCTCGACGGCTACGACGAGCGTCGCTTGCACCTGCTGGTAGCGGGCTCCTCCCAGCGCATGATGCAGGGGCTTGCGTTGGATCGCGCCGCGCCCCTCTTCGGCCGCGCCCTCGAGATCCTGAAGATCGGCCCACTGCCCGCCGGCTGGATCCGGCGGGCGCTCAACCTGCGTGCCGCGGCCAAGGCGATCGAGGCCTACGCGGTGTGGGGTGGGATTCCGCGCTACTGGGAGCTGGCGGCGGACCATCCGGATCTCGCCACCGCGGTCCGCGCCCTGGTGCTGAGTCCCTTGGGAGTGCTCTACGAGGAGCCCTCACGACTCCTGCTGGACGACCTGCGCGACGCCGCCCAGGCGGCGTCGATCCTCAGCCTGATCGGTCAGGGTTGCCACCGGGCCTTCGAGATCGCCGCCCGCCTCGGCAAGCCCGCGACCTCGATCTCGCGCCCGCTCCAGCGCCTGCTGGAGATGGGCCTGATCGAGCGCGAGATGCCCTACGGCACCTCGCCGCGGAGCAGCAAGCGGACCCTCTACAAGATCGCCGATCCCTTTCTGCGATTCTGGTTCCGCTTCGTCGAGCCCGAGCGCTCGCGCCTCGAAGCGGGGAAGGTGGCGGCGGTCGAGCGCACCGTCCGCGGCGGTTTCTCCCACCACGTGGGCCAGGCATGGGAGGAGCTCGCCCGCGCCAGTGTGCCGCGGAGCGAGATCTTCGGGCGCCGCTGGGGGCCGGCGCGGCGCTGGTGGGGCGCCGGCCTCGATCGCCGGCCGCTGGAGGTCGATCTCGTCTCCGAGAGCGACGACGGCCGGGCGCTGTTGATCGGCGAGGTCAAGTGGACGGCGCCGGGCGCCGCCGGAAGGCTGCTCGGGGAGCTGGCGCGCAAGGCGGAGCGGCTACCTCCGGCCGCCGGCCGCGAGCTCGTCCTCGGCCTTTGGCTGCGCGCCAAGGCCCGCGGCAAGACCGGCGAGCACGTGATCACGCCGCAGCGGGTACTCACCGCCCTGCGCTGAGCCGGCCTTACTTACTCCGTCACCGCGGCGACCGAGCACCACCTGGGCGATAGGCTGGCCGGGATCGTCGCTGTCGACCCGAGCAGTGCGCGATCGGTGACCGGCGCGCCGCGCGTACGAAATGCGAAGATAATGTAACTCGAACATAATGTCTCAGCTGCAGTATCTGCGCAATGCGACTCCCGGCCCTCGGCGGCGGACAGGCGGGGCAGGCGCTCTGCGCTGAGCCGGCCTCACTCCGTCACCGCGGCGACCAGCACCACCTGGGCGACGGGCTGGTCGGGGTCGTCGCTGGGGACTTCGAGGACGGCGCGGCGGGGGCCGGGGGGGTCGCCGGCGACGAAGCGCAGCCACAG